>CAMQVM010000188.1 GCA_947038135.1 uncultured Rikenellaceae bacterium | reverse complement strand
CAGTGTATGCCAAAGATATGGGTGTAGACTATATTTGTCATGGCAGCACTGGTGCTGGTAATGATCAAGTGCGTTTTGATATGATATTTAATATATTAGCTCCTAATGTGGAGGTTTTGGCCTTAGTGCGTGAGCAGAGGTTAAGCCGTGAGCAAGAGATAAACTATCTTCGTGAGCATGGTGTGGATTTTGATTTTAAAAAAGCTGAATACTCTATAAATCAAGGCATTTGGGGTACTTCAGTAGGTGGCAAAGAGACCCTTACAAGTAATACAACGCTTCCTGAGTCTGCTTATCCATCGCAGATGGTTAAAGAGGGTAGTGAAAAGTTGACACTATCTTTTACACAAGGCGAGCTAACTGCTGTTAATGGTGTTGAATATGCAAATATTGAGGCTATACAAAAGGTGCAAGAGATTGCAGGTGGTTATGCTATCGGTAGAGATATGCACGTGGGTGATACAATTATAGGTATAAAGGGTAGAGTAGGCTTTGAGGCTGCTGCTGCTATGCTTATCATTAAAGGACACCATATGTTAGAGAAGCATACACTAACAAAATGGCAGCTTTATTGGAAAGATCAAATATCTAGCTTCTACGCCAACTTTTTGCATGAGGGGCAATATTTCGACCCAGTAATGCGTGATATGGAGGCTATGCTACAAAATAGCCAAGAGTTTGTAACAGGCAATGTAATTATGGAGCTTCACCCTTATCGCTTTGTGATGATCGGGGTAGAGTCTAAGCATGATCTTATGTCAAGCGAGTTTGGCGCTTATGGCGAAGAGATGGCTAACTCATGGAGTGGTCAAGATGTTAAAGGGTTTGGTAAAATTTTTGGTAACCAAGTATCTATATATCGTAATGTTAACGGTTTAAATAAGTAGTATAATGGCAAATAATAGAGTGTTACGTGCTGGTATCGTTGGGGGTGCTGGTTATACTGGTGGTGAGATGTGTAGGCTTCTTATAAATCACCCAAATGTAGAGCTTGCATTTGTTCATAGCAATAGCAATGGTGGTAATCCGCTTCATAAAGTTCATAGTGATTTGTTGGGTGATACCGATATGATATTTTCAGATACTATATCGCAAGATATAGATGTGCTATTTTTATGCGTAGGTCATGGCGATGCACGTAAGTTTTTAGAGGGTAATAAAATTGATTCATCTATCAAGGTTATAGACCTAAGTCAAGATTTTAGGCTTAATGCTAAATCATCTATTGGTGATAGAGAGTTTATATATGGATTAAGCGAGGTAAATAAAAGTGCTATTGAGGGTGCAAATAACATTGCTAACCCTGGCTGTTTTGCTACTGCTATTCAATTGTCTTTGTTGCCTTTAGCTGCATCAGGTAAGCTTACCGATGAAGTGCAAATTAGTGCTATTACAGGGTCTACTGGTGCAGGTCAGTCGCTATCTGCTACATCACACTTTAGTTGGCGTAGCTCTAACGCATCTACCTATAAGGTGTTTACGCACCAGCATCTGTTAGAGATTGGTGAAACATTGCTATCTATGCAGGCGGGGTTTGATAAAAGTGTTAACTTTGTGCCTTATCGTGGCGATTTTCCTCGTGGTATAATTGTTACTATGCATACTAAGTGCTCTCTATCAGACGAAGAGGTAAAAGCTCTTTATGTTAACTACTATAAAGATGCAGAGTTTACTCATGTATCTGATACCAATATACACCTTAAACAGGTTGTAAATACCAATAAAGCACTTGTTTATGTTGAGAAGCATGGCGACAATGTTGTGGTTACATCTGTTATTGATAACCTTTTAAAGGGCGCTTCAGGACAGGCGGTGCACAACATGAATATCATGTTTGGGCTTGATGAAAGAGCTGGTTTAAGGCTTAAGCCATTAGCATTTTAATAACAATATATAATATAAATTGATGAAAATATTTGATGTATATCCACTATATGATATAGCAATAGTTAAGGCATTAGGCTCTGACGTGTGGGATGATAAAGGAAATAAATATTTAGATATGTATGGTGGGCACGCTGTAATATCTATTGGTCATACTAATGCTCGCTATGTGTCACGCCTTACAGAGCAGCTTTCAAACATTGGCTTCTACTCTAATTCGGTGAAAATACCGCAGCAGGCAGAGCTTTGTGATGCACTACAAAAGGTGACACACAAAGATAACTACCAGCTGTTTTTGTGTAACTCGGGTGCTGAGGCAAATGAAAATGCTTTGAAGCTAGCCTCTTTTCATAGTGGCAAAAGCAAGGTTATAGCGTTTAAAGGTGCATTTCATGGTAGAACATCTCTTGCGGTTTCGGCTACTGATAACCCATCTATTATAGCTCCTATAAATAGAACAGACAACGTTATATTTCTACCATTTAATGACTCGGCAGCTCTTGAAAACTGCTTCGCTTCAAACAACGATATCGCAGCTGTTATAGTTGAGGGTATTCAAGGTGTGGCAGGTATTGTTGAGGCTTCAAAAGAATTTTTACGTACTATTCGCTCGCTTTGTGATAAGTATAATGCAATATATATAGCCGACAGCGTACAGTGTGGTTGTGGTCGTAGTGGTTTATACTTTTCGCATGATTGGGCAGGTGTAGAGGCTGATATCTACTCTATGGCTAAGGGAATCGGTAACGGTTTTCCTATTGGGGCAATACTTATCTCTGATAAATTCACTGCCAAATATGGCTCTCTGGGTACTACCTTTGGGGGTAATCATTTAGCTTGTGCAGCAGCGTTGGCTGTAGCCGAAGAGATTGCAGAACATAAGCTGATTGACAATGCTGCTGAAATAGGTAACTATCTTATTGCTGAGCTTAAAAAGATCGATGCAGTGAAAGAGGTACGTGGTCGTGGTTTGATGTTAGGTATTGATCTAGGCGAAGACACTGCTGTAATTCGTAAGCGTCTGTTATTTGAAGAGAGGGTATTTGTAGGCTCTGCAAGCGATAAAAATGTGGTAAGGTTGCTTCCTGCTCTGTGTATAACGAAAGAGCAAGCAGACCACTTTATTGCGGCATTTAAAAGAGTATTAGGATGTTAAATTTAACAGTTGTAAAGATTGGTGGTAACGTTGTAGACAACCCTGAGGCGCTCAGTCGCTTTTTGAAAGATTTTGCATCTCTGCCATCTCCTAAGGTGTTGGTGCATGGTGGTGGTAAAATTGCAACTACTATATCTAACGTGCTAGGTATTGAGGCGAAAATGATTGGTGGTCGTCGTGTTACTGATAGTAAAACTATTGATGTTGTTACGCAGGTATATGCGGGGCTTATAAATAAAAAGATTGTTGCTGCGCTTCGTGTCGAGGGGGTTGATGCCTTTGGTGTTTGTGGTGCTGATGGTGGTTTGATCATCTCAAAGCGTCGTGATCCTCTCCCAATTGATTTTGGTTTTGTGGGTGATCCGTTGGTTGATAAGTTTAATGTATCGGGCTTTTCATCGCTTATATCTAGTGGATATAGTGTTGTTGTTGCACCGATAACGCTATCGTTAGATAACGAACTACTTAACACTAATGCTGATACTGTGGCACAAACCATTGCAGTAGCACTATCATCGAAATATAACGTTAGCTTAGTGTATTGTTTTGAAAAACTTGGTGTTCTTTTAGATGTTAATGATGAAAGCTCGGTGGTGTCAGAGATTACCCCCGTGTTATTTGAGCAATTAAAGGCAGATGGTGTTGTGGTAGATGGAATGCTCCCTAAGTTAGAAAATGCTTTTGTTGCTATCAATTCAGGTGTTGATACTGTTGTTATTAAGAGTAGTGAGCATCTTTTAAGTGGTGTAGGTACTACTTTGAAGAGTTAGTATCCAATAGAAGCTGTATTTAGTTTTTAAAGATCAATATGGTGATTCACCGCTATATCTCTATTAGTACAAAAAAAGCCATGATGTTTGGGTTATTCCCCCAGTCATCATGGCTTCTTTGTAGCACTTAGCCGTATATTGAGACCGTTGCATAATTGCGAACTGCTGCATCATCTTCGAGAATGGACCCAGTTACATACTACGATATTATCCTTTTGTCTTAAGCTTCAGTTATTTGTATTTCATATAAGATGTTTATAACGGACTCCTTTTAACACTTTGCGACTTATACGGCTTCTTTAATCGTTTATGACGCACAATTTACCATTTATGTAAAGTTAATTTCGGGTCTTTCTCAAAACGTGTAGGTTTGTATCTTTTCACCCTTTATTCACACATTAATTCAAAGACTATGTTAAATATTTCTCACTATTCAAATGCTCCATTTTCCGTCAATACACATCTTTACTAAGCGAGTATATTTTGCAATCTAAAC
>CAMQVM010000187.1 GCA_947038135.1 uncultured Rikenellaceae bacterium | reverse complement strand
CCGCTTTTTTTTTAAAAGCGTAAATAAAAATTGTATTACCCCAAAAAACAGCTATGTGTTCTGTTTTTTGGGTGATTTATTAATAAAAACCATACCTAAATAGTTGAAATAAGTATATTTAAGGTTTTGCGAATCTCCCTCTCTAAAGATATCTGACAGTAATACAGATATCTCAGATTGTGTGTCAACAGGTCGGGTGTCAACAGACCACGCACCAACATACCATGTACCAGGCAAGGCATTAAGGTTCTTGGCTTCAAAAGAACAACGATAAATTCAAGGAGTTGTCTACAACAACTGCTGAGTCTACAAAAATTGAAAGCAAGGCTCTGCTAAGCAAAACTATGTAGCACGATTTTTCCACGCACTATTTACAAATAACAAAAATAGACCTTAACACATTAAACCAAATCATTATTAAATAGAATCATGAAAAAGATAGAGATTACATCAATTTTGCTAATAGCACTTATGCTTGTTAGCAATACTATTTTAGCTCAGAATCCCCACCAAACGCCTACCAATGCTATTTCTACATTCAGTATACCACCAGCCGAGAGCATGGTGATCCACAATATGAAAGTCACAACCCACAATTGGTTATTCAGAGTAAAAGAGCTCAAAACAGATAGAATTATAAAGATTGGAAATTATGATGCTTCTGTTTTGAGAGATATATTCATATCTAATGATAAGTTGTTGGTTACTCTTGATGATGCCATCTGTTTATACTCAACTAAAACTAGAAAAATGACTGAGCTTTTAAAGATCTCTAAGAGACCAAAAAAGTTCAGTAAGATATCAGATATATGTAGCCGTTTAAATAACAAGACTTTAGACATTAAATGTTTCTCAGGAATTACATCTAAGAGTATTAAAACCAAAAAGACACTCAATGAAATCAATAGTGATCATACACGTGGTCTCTTACGATTTTCCGCCAATGGAAATGATGGTATGTTGTTTTCAATGTTTAATGATGACAACTCAAATAGTTATTGGACTAGTGACAGACAGTTTGATTTCACAAATGTGACAGATAAAATTTCTAATGTGATTAAAACGAATCATGATGATGCACCAACAGTAGATAAAAAAATTTGGACAGTCAAATCAAGGATTGGCAACTCTTATTATATTGGACCCACATCAGACAGAATAATGAACATTATGCCTATTCCTCTAAGTATCGCCGATTATATTGCACAAAAGCATGATATAGCCTATGTAGATTTAGAAATTAGTGGAATTAGAGGATCTTTTAACCATGCTTCAGGACCTTCTAATGCACAATTGATTTTAGATTGCGAAGAGGTAATGAGACTATATGATCAAGGAGTAAGGACATATAAAGGCTACCCTCTTGACAAAAAAACGTACAATACTATGAGAATCATGAAGAATTATTTTTCAAGAACAGGGACAATTACAGAAACATTTACTGATATAAAACAGAAATTATAAAATATAGAGATTGTATCGATTTTGCTAATCGCACTTATGCTTGTTGGCAATACATTTTTAGCTCAGAATCTCTATCAAATGCCTACCAATGATATTTAAAACATTCAGCTTATAGTCTGACGAGAACATGGTGGGCTAAAATATGACAGTTACAACTCACAATTAATTATTCAGAGTAAAAAAGCTTTAAGCCCAATAACTTCTAGTCATATTAAAACTAATTTATCAAAAAGGCGACACACAAATATAAACTTGTGTGTCGCCAATTTTAATGAAACATATATTATAGTAGCCTATAAACACTACTTAACAGTAGACCCCTCTTTAACGTCACTATCAGTAGTAACAGTTACAAGCTTACCCGTAGCATCTTCAGCCATAAGTATCATACCTTGTGATGTTATACCTTTTAACTCACGAGGAGCAAGATTTATAAGCACCAAAACCTGACGACCAACCATCTCTTCAGCGCTATAATGCTCAGCAATTCCCGACACGATAGTACGAGTATCAACACCCGTATCAACAGTTAGCTTAAGCAGTTTTTTTGTCTTAGCAACCTTTTCGGCAGCCACTACACGAGATACACGAATATCCATCTTACCAAAATCTTCAAAAGAGATACTAGCTTTCTCAGGCTCTGACACATACTCACGTGCTAGGTTCTCTTTTTTGGCACTCTCTAACTTTTGCACCTGAAACTCAATAGCGCTATCTTCAATCTTATCAAATAGTAGCGATGGTGCAGCTAATTGATGCCCCTCTAAAAGTAGGTTAGTATCTCCAAGACGCTCCCAACCAAATGGCTCACTATTCATCATGCCAAGCATTTTAGCCGACGTAAATGGCATAAATGGCTCAATTGCAATAGATACATTGGCAGTAATTTGAAGCGCAACATTTAAGATAGTCTTAACCCTCTCTTCGTCGCTCTTTATAACCTTCCATGGCTCAGTGTCAGCTAGATATTTATTACCTATACGTGCAATATTCATAGCATCTTTTAGCGCCTCACGAAACTTGTAATTCTCAATATTAGACTCTAATGGCTTCTTACATTTAGCAACATCTTCAAGCATCTGCTTGTCGAAATCTGTTAGCTCACCAGAGGCTGGTACTTTCCCATCGAAATATTTTCCTGTTAAAACTAATACTCTATTTACGAAGTTTCCAAGGATAGCTACAAGCTCGTTATTGTTGCGTGCTTGAAAATCTTTCCAAGTAAAATCGTTATCTTTACTCTCAGGAGCGTTAGCACAAAGAACGTAGCGCAATACATCTTGCTTATCTTCAAAATCTATAAGATACTCGTGCAGCCAAACCGCCCAGTTGCGAGAGGTAGATATTTTATCACCCTCAAGATTTAGAAACTCATTAGCAGGTACATTTTCAGGTAGTATATAATCGCCATGAGCCTTTAGCATCGATGGAAACACGATGCAGTGAAACACAATATTATCTTTACCAATAAAGTGAACCATCTTGGTCTCTTCATCTTTCCAATATTTTTCCCACTCAGGAGTAAGCTCTTTAGTAGCCGATATGTATCCAATAGGTGCATCAAACCACACATAAAGTACTTTACCCTCTGCCCCCTCAACTGGCACAGGAATACCCCAGTTAAGATCACGACTAACAGCACGAGGTTGTAGCCCTAAATCCATCCAGCTTTTACACTGTCCATATACGTTTGACTTCCACTCTTTATGACCCTCAAGTATCCACTCACGAAGAAATGGCTCATATTTATCTAGTGGTAGAAACCAATGCTTTGTCTCTTTGACAATAGGCTTACTACCCGATATTGTAGATTTAGGATCTATCAAATCGGTTGCAGATAGCGTTGTTCCACAGTTTTCACACTGATCTCCATACGCCTTTAGATTGTGACAATGAGGACACTCACCAGTGATATATCTATCGGCAAGAAACTGCCCTACTTCGCTATCATAATACTGCTCGCTGGTCTGTTCAATAAACTTGCCATCATCGTGCAGCTTACGAAAGAAATCTGAAGCTGTCTCTTTATGCATAGCTGAGGTGGTACGTGAATAGATATCAAACGAGATACCGAAATCTGAGAAAGCCTTTTTGATGATGCCATGATACTTATCAACAATATCTTGAGGTGTAACACCCTCTTGTCGTGCCTTGATAGTGATTGGCACACCATGCTCGTCAGAGCCGCATATTGATATTACCTCCTCGCCCTTTAGGCGTAAGTAACGCACATATATATCTGAGGGGATATAAACCCCTGCAAGATGACCAATATGTACTGGACCATTTGCATAAGGGAGCGCCGATGTTACTAGATGTCTCTTAAATTTACTCATTATATGATATTTCAGTTTTTTAATTATTGTTAAAGCAGTAAATAAACCTACCAGCTAGGGGTGAAGAACTGCGGTGTATACTCAATTCTATGACTCCCATCTTCGCTAAATATAACAGTTATCAGATCGAAGTAGACCTCATTTAAACCAATATGGTTATTAGCCGATATATAAAAGGAGGCACCAAGGGTAAGATTTTTAAGCTTTGTAGCATTTAGAGAGCTAAATATACTATCTTTACTAGATTCAAGCCTGCTTTTAACCTCAATTATTCGTAGGTTAAAATCTTTTATAGCTATTATATCAAGCTCTTTGCTACGTGAGCGCCAGTTACGTTCTATAATCTCCATATTTAGAGTATCAACAACATACGCCGCTGCAAGCTTCTCGCCTACCGAGCCTACCTTTTGGTTATGTACGCTCACCTTACTTCTCTAAAAGATGGTTTATATTGTCGGTGCTGCTATACTCTGCAACACCACCCATACCATCAAATACTCGTAGCAGATCGGAAGAGCGTCGTGTAGGGAAAGAGTGT
>CAMQVM010000186.1 GCA_947038135.1 uncultured Rikenellaceae bacterium | reverse complement strand
TATATCCAATTGGGGTTACCCAGCGTAAGGGTACTCTTGGCAGCTACTACTCTATATCTGATTATAAAGGTGTAAATGCTGAGTTTGGTACGCTTGAAGATTTTCAAAAGATTGTAGATTATTGCCACTCTATCGGCATGAAAGTGATTCTTGATATGGTGGCAAATCACACCTCGTGGAATAATGTATGGCTTACGGCTGGTAATAGGTCGTGGTATGTGCAAGATGACAATGGAGAAATTGTCTCTCCTTTTGATTGGAGTGATACTGCACAGCTTGATTATAACAACCCATCTATGTGTAAAGCGATGGTTGAAGCGATGATATATTGGGTTAAAGAGGTTGGTGTCGATGGTTACCGTGAAGATATGGCAGGGTTGGTGCCACTAAGCTTTTGGCAAGATGCTGTTAGGGAGCTACGTGAGTTTAAGCCCGACATCTTTATGCTTGGCGAGGTAGAAGATGCTAACTACCATTTAAAGCAAGTTTTTGATGTTACATATAGCTGGGAGTTGTGTCATATACTTGAGCATATAGCACAAGGTAGCTATGGCGCAAATGCACTACGAGATCGTATACTTTATGAGCAGCACTCTTTTCCTCTCACTGCTGGTAGGTTGCTATTCACCTCTAATCACGATGAAAACTCATGGAGTGGTACCGAATTTAAGCGTTTTGGTGCTGCTTATAGGTGTATGGCAGTGCTTACTTATATGCTTAATGGTGTGCCATTGATTTATAGTGGTCAAGAGGCAGGTAGTGATAAAGCTCTTGAGTTCTTTGAGAAAGACTTGATAGACTGGACATCTATGGATGAGTATACCTCTTTTTATAAAGGTCTTAACGATTTAAGAGCTAATGTTAAAGCGTTAGATGCTTTTGGTGAGGGTGGAGTAGTAGAGTTTGTTGATAACTCACAACCTTATAATGTACTCTCATTTAAGAGGGTGTGTGGTGATTCGTCTGTTATTGCTATATTTAATCTTACACCTTATGAGGTGCAACCAGCATTTTACGATGATGCTTATAGTGGTGTTTGGTCTAAGCTATTTGGTGGTAATCAAGATCTGCATCAGGGCGAGTATGATCCGTTTGGAGCTTGGGAGTATAAGGTGTATTCACAAAGGTTTTAATTCAAAGGTTTGACTTATTAAGTAGCATCAAGTTATATATTCAGTGCATTTTACAGCTCGTGTATGTTTAAATGTTTTTAATCATTTAGAATCTTTTATGATCTGAAAAGTGTACTGAATTATATAGTTTTATCGAACCCTAATCGGGCGACACTAGTTATACTTGCTAAAGCAACAAATCTTTAAATGCCGAGAGTATCAAAGCAGTTATTACACCCATCAACCCAATAGCAAGACCACCCATTGCCCCCTCTTTAGCTCCTAATTCAGCAGCTCTAGCAGTTCCAATAGCATGAGCAGAAGCACCAAGAGCGAGACCCTTAGATATAGGGTTTGTTATCTTGCACAGTTTTAACAGAGGTGCTCCTATAATGCTACCTAATATTCCTGTAAATACCACAATTATAACCGTTAATGATGCTATGCCACCATTTTGTTCGCTTATCGACAATGCAATAGGTGTTGTAACGCTTTTTGGTTGTATCGAGTAGATAATCGATTTGTCAGTGTCAAAGAGCATAAATATAAGGTTTACAAATAGCAGGTTGACAACGGCACCAACAGTCACAGATATCAATATAGGTAGTACGTTTCCTTTGATAGAGTCTACCTGTTTGTGTAATATATATCCTAGTGCTACTACCGACGGTCCTAAAAAGAATGATATAAAACGGCTATTTTGCTCATAGGTGCTATAATCAATATCTAGCAGTATAAGTACAGCTACTACTATGGCTATTGCAGGCAGTAGGGCGTTCATAAACCGAATGTTTAACGCTTTCATAATAAGCCCCGAAAATACATAAGCCCCAATATTAAGAGTTATAATAAATAACTCACTTTCAAAAAATACACTCATATCTCCACTCATAATACTACTTTTTACCTCTATTTAACCATTGATGTACAAACCCAACACTAAGCAGTGTTGCAACTGTTGTTACTAAAACTGTAACACTAATAGCACCTATATCTGCGCTAATAAGAGGCATCGATACCATTATGCCAGCAGCAGCTGGCAAGAAGAATATCGACATATTACCAATCATAAATTCAACAACCCCCTTTAGATGCTCTTCTTTAACAATTTTCAGTTGTAGAGCAATAAATAGAAGTATCATACCAATTACACTTCCAGGTATTATTGGTATGAAGAAATAGTTTAGTAATGTTCCTCCTGTTAAAAACAGTAAAAGTATTATAAATCCTAATAAAATGTTGTTCATTTGTAATAATTGTAAAGGTAAATTGTTTGTTTTATGTGTAAATGTCAAGTATTGTAGCTTTATTAATAGTACCGTATATATCAGTCAAGCATTATTAAATATCATTATTGTTTGCTAAAATACTATTTATGTTGTAAAGTAGTTATACATAGTTAATTACACTCATATTTGCTCTTTTTCAGTTTGTAGAATCTTGTTTTGAAAACCATTACACTTCTCGTAAAAAGTTATCTATATGACGATATTATACTAAATTTCAAGGGCTCTATTACGTGCAATTAAGCACCCACCAAGAACACCAGCTTTGTTGTCTAAGGTAGAGATTGTTATAGTTGTATCTCTGCTTACAAGTGTCAGCGCATATTTTTTTACACTCATCTTTATAGGCTGTAAAATATAATCTCCTGTTGCCGATAGTAGTCCAGATATTATTATATGATCGGGGTTGAATATGTTTATCATATTAGCAATTTGCTTACCCATCTTAAATCCGATATCTTCAAGTATCTCTATGCATAACATATCTTCATCTTTAACTATGGCATTGATTATATCAAGAGTATTTATCTGTTTGCCTTTTGCTATTGTCTTAGATAGTACTGATTGTGAGCCACTTTCAATTCTACGTAGAACCTCTCTTTTAAGAGCTTCGCCTGATGTTTCTGTCTCAAGACACCCTTTTTTACCACATCTGCACATTCTTTCGTTGTCAAATACTGCTGTGTGTCCTATCTCTCCTGCATATCCTGATTTGCCCTCAAATAGCTCACCTTTAATAACTATACCCATGCCAACTCCATGCCCCATGTTTATACAAATCATAGTTTTGGCTCGCTTGTTGTGCATTGAGTAATATTCTCCATAGGTCATGGCTCTGGTGTCGTTGTCGATAGTAGCATTATAGCCTAGTTTGTCGCTCAGTACGCTGCTTAGTGGCATCTCGCCAGTGTTGAATAAGCTAAAACTGTAACCAGTTGAGGGATTTACCCTGCCTGCTATGTTAACATTTATATTAGCTATTTTTTTTGTGCTAAGGATCTTTCCTTCAGCACTTGTAGCACTTATAAACTGTTTTGTTTTTTTGCATATCTCATCGAGCATCTCAATGTCATCACGAAACATAAAGGTGCTATCAGTTGATATGCTAATCACCTCGCCACAAATATTCACTATCCCTATGCTTAAAGATGTTGACCTTATATCAACTCCTACAAAATAACATGAGTTTGGGTTGACACCATATAGGTTTGGTGGTCTTCCTTTTTGTGAATCTATCTTGCCGTAGTCAATAAAATAACCATTTTTGCACAGTTCTATAACGTGCTTGGTTACAGCTGGCACACTATGATTTAACGCCTTGGCTATGTCGGGTATTGTAGACTTGCTCTTTTCTAAACTGTATATAAGAACCTGTTTTAATAGCGACGATCCTCTCGATCGGTTGTTTATTTTATTGAAGAAATTTTCCATAATATAGCATTAATTTGTTTTATGCAAATATAATAATATTATTGTATATTATTAAGTAAAATTAATATTTTTTTTGCATTGATTTTCAATAGTTTGATTATCAGTTATATGTGAAAAATATTTTTTATTTTGATGGGTTATGATTAATATATTCACTTTATTAAATGTCACTTTGATAGTAAACTGTTTTTATTTAAGAGTAAAGTTCAGTAATATTGTAACGTATTATAAAAGTAAAGTTGTTAATAACATATAAAAAATTGAAATTATGAATAAGATCAAAGGATTAATTAATGCTCCTTTCACTCCATTTTATAGCAATGGAGAGGTTAACTTGGAGCCAATCGAGCGTTATGCTTCGCTTTTAGTAAACAATGGACTTAAAGGTGTGTTTATTAATGGTTCTTCGGGCGAAGGATATATGCTTACAACCGACGAGAGAATGATTCTTGCCGAGAGGTGGGTGTCAGTAGCTCCAAAAGACTTTAAGGTGATTGTTCACGTTGGAAG
>CAMQVM010000185.1 GCA_947038135.1 uncultured Rikenellaceae bacterium | reverse complement strand
CTCCCTTCGGGAGCTGGCTAATTCACAAAACCAAGGTTTTGCGAATTAGCCTATTTAAGCCCATAAAAACAGGTGAAATCATGCAGCAGTTTGTAATTTTGCAGTGGTTTCATAAAGTATAGCCTATTTTGCAGAGTTTTTTATATTATAGAAAGAGCAGATACACAAAACTGATGTTTTGTGTATCTGCTCTTTCTATAATATTCAGTATAGTAGATAGTTATGCCTGCTTAGCCTCGCAAGTCATAGCTTTGTCAACCTTTTTTACTAGTCCACACAATACTGCACCTGGTCCAAGCTCGGTAAATGAGCTAGCGCCATTAGCTATCATGTTTTGTACAGTCTGTGTCCAACGTACTGGAGCTGTTAACTGTGTGATTAGGTTAGCCTTAATATCCTCTGGTGAGCTATATGGCATAGCGTCAACATTTTGATAAATAGCACATATTGGTGCGCTGATAATAGCCGCTTTGATAGCTGCCTCAAGCTCTACACGTGCAGGCTCCATTAATGGAGAGTGAAATGCACCTCCTACTGGTAGCTTTAGTGCACGTCGTGCACCTGCTGCTGTAAGCATCTCACAAGCTTTGTCAACACCCGCATTGCTGCCCGATATTACTAGCTGACCTGGGCAGTTGTAGTTTGCTGCTACTACCACCTCATCTATCGAGGCGCAGATATCTTCTACTACCTTATCTTCAAGACCCAATATAGCAGCCATTGTAGATGGGTTTTGCTCACACGCTTTTTGCATAGCCGCAGCACGCTTAGATACTAGCTTTAACCCCTCTTCAAAGGTTAGTGCGCCAGCAGCTACTAAGGCACTAAACTCGCCTAGTGAGTGACCAGCAACCATTTCAGGGTTGAAGTCGTTGCCTAAAGTCTTTGCAAGTATTACAGAGTGAAGAAATATTGCAGGCTGCGTTACATTTGTCTGCTTTAGCTCCTCAGCTGTGCCATTAAACATGATATCGGTGATTCTAAAACCTAATATCTCGTTTGCTTGCTCAAACATACTCTTTGCAACCTCATGGTTGTCATATAGATCTTTGCCCATGCCCACAAACTGTGCGCCTTGACCTGGAAATACAAATGCTTTCATAATATATCTACTTAATGTTTATGTTATAAAAAAAAGTAAAAGAGGTTTACTTAGCAATAAATCACCAAGTCAACCTCTTTTAATATATACATTGTTCTAAAATTAGAACGACTTAGCGATACCAACAAAATCAGCAGCAACTAAAGCAGCACCACCAATTAAACCACCATCAACATCTGCCTTAGAGAAGATCTCTTGAGCGTTGCTTGGCTTGCAGCTTCCTCCGTAAAGGATTGGAGTTTTAGCAGCTTTATCACCAAATTTAGCAGCTAATACCTCACGGATATAAGCATGAATCTCTTGTGCTTGGTCTGCTGAAGCAGTTTTACCAGTACCGATTGCCCAAACTGGCTCATAAGCGATAACAACAGCGTCAAATTGCTCTGGAGTAAGGTTGTAAACTACCTCTTCGATTTGAGCTTTAACGATATCAAAATGCTTTCCGCTCTCACGCTCGTCAAGTTTCTCACCGATGCAATAGATAGGTATAAGACCATTAGCATAAACTTGAGCCATCTTGTTGTTTAAAGTAGCTGAAGTCTCACCATAATACTCTCTACGCTCTGAGTGACCCAAAATAACATACTTAGCACCAAATGGAGTGATCATGCTAGCAGCAATCTCGCCAGTATATGCACCAGCTGTTTCAGCAGCACAATCTTGAGATGATAGAGCTATTGCACTACCTGCAATTGCCTTAGATACAGCATCTAGGTGTGTAAATGGTGGAGCGATTACTAGCTCAACGTCAGAAGGAACCTCTGTCATTAAAGCCTTAAGAGCTATTGCTAACTCAACACCTTCTGCTGGTGTTGTATTCATTTTCCAGTTTCCTGCTACAATTTTATTTCTCATTTTAAATTTTTTGCTGGGTTGCCCCATTATTATTAATATTATTAATTTATTTACTCTTCGGTTACCTCCTCCTCTTCAGATGATGATTGTGCCACTTTAGGCTTCATCTGAGGAAATAATAACACATCTTGAATAGATGTTTCGCCTGTCATAAACATTGTTAAGCGGTCGATACCTATACCCATACCTGAGCAGTTTGGCATACCATACTCTAGTGCTTTCACAAAGTCCATGTCAATAAACATAGCCTCATCATCGCCCTTCTCTGATAGCTTAACTTGGTCTTGAAAACGCTCTAGCTGGTCGATAGGGTCGTTTAGCTCACTGTAAGCATTACATAGCTCTTTACCCGATACAAATAGCTCAAAACGCTCTGTTAGGTCGGGGTTTGAACGGTGGCGTTTAGATAGTGGCGATAGCTCAGTAGGGTAGTCCATTATGAAAGTAGGCTGTATTAAGCTATCTTCACAAAACTGTCCAAAGATAGCATCTATAAGCTTACCTTTACCATACGACTCATCTACCTCTACATGTAGCTCTTTACACTTAGCTCGTAGTTGCTCCTCGCTCTGTCCTGTTATGTCATACCCTGTTTTCTCGATTATTATATCGGTCATAGTGATACGCTTAAAAGGGCGTTGGAAGTCTATTTCATTCTCGCCAACCTGCACCTTAGTGCCATTGTGAAGAGCTAGTGCTACCTTTTCGATCATTGTCTCGGTGAAATCCATCATCCAAATATAATCTTTGTAGGCTACGTATATCTCCATAACAGTAAACTCGGGGTTGTGAGTGCGGTCCATTCCCTCATTACGAAAGTCTTTAGCAAACTCATATACACCCTCAAATCCACCCACAATTAGGCGTTTAAGATATAGCTCATTGGCAACACGTAGGTATAAAGGAATATCTAGTGCATTATGGTGAGTTATAAATGGACGTGCCGAAGCTCCCCCAGGTATAGCTTGAAGTATAGGGGTTTCAACCTCTATATATCCTTGCGAGTTGAAAAACTCACGCATAGTGTTTACTATCTTTGTGCGTTTAAGAAACGTATCTCTCACCGATGGGTTAACAATAAGGTCGAGGTAACGTTGGCGATAACGCTGCTCAGGGTCTGTAAACGCATCAAATGTCTGCCCATCCTTCTCTTTAACGATAGGTAGCGGACGTATAGATTTGCTGATTACAGTAAACTCTGTACAGTGAATAGATATTTCGCCTGTTTTAGTAGTGAATACATAGCCCTTAACACCTATGTAGTCTCCTATATCAAGAAGCTTTTTAAACACTGTGGTGTATAGAGTATCATCTCCATCGGGGCAAATTATATCTTTTTTTAGATATACCTGCATTCTGCCCTCTGCATCTTGTATCTCAAAGAAAGAGGCGTTGCCCATTATTCGGCGAGTCATTATTCTACCAGCCATCGATATTGATTTAAAATCGTCGCTGCTCTCTGCTGTGTAGTTGTCTCTGATCTTTTTAGACGAGGTGTTCACCTCATACATCTCTGCGGGATAGGGGTTGATTCCTAAATCACGAAGTGCCTGAAGAGACGCTCGGCGAATTTGTTGCTGTTCACTTAGCTCTAATTCCATTGTAATAAAAGTATTATGGGGGCGCAAATAAGTCGCTAGCTTTATTTCAGCGGCTATATATTGCCCAGTATATTATTTCACGACAAAATTACAAAAAAAATATCATATTTTACCTCTATTTTGAAAAAAGATGGTAATAAATCTATATCTTTGTCGACAATGAGAGCAGAATACAAGACAACAGCGATAGTTTTACACTCTATTCCTCACGGAGAAAGGGGTCATATCGTCTATATATACACCCGAGAGGCAGGTAGGTTAAATTATTATCTTTTTTCGGCAAAAAATGGAGTGGCGCAGGTCGGAGGGAACAAAATATCTCTTCAACCTCTTTCAACTATCAATATAGTGGGGTCGCCACCCGCAAAAGGAGATCTTCATCGTATAAAAGAGGCGAAGGCAGCATTTATTACTTATGGCATATATGGCAATATTGTTAAGGCTACAATATCTATGTATATGGCAGAATTTCTATATCGTGTAGTGCGTGATCAAGATGCAAACCCTCTACTATTCGATTATATTATTGGGTCAATCAAGAGTCTTGATGCTATGGATGAAAAGTCAGCGGTGAATTTTCACCTCTATTTCACTCTTAATATATCACGTTTTTTAGGTTTTTATCCCGAAAACGACTATTTTGAAGACTCTTATTTTGATATTCGTCAAGGGCAGTTTATGCTTATAAAGCCGCAACACGTGGCGTATATTGATCGAGATGGTAGCCGTCTTATGGGGCAGTTTCTCGCTACTAAGCTTAATGCTATTGGAGATATAAAGC
>CAMQVM010000184.1 GCA_947038135.1 uncultured Rikenellaceae bacterium | reverse complement strand
CATCTGTGGGCGGTGGTCTGGGTTGATAATTGTAGCGATTATATTACCTCCAAATGCTGGACGTATTTGATACAGCAAGTTATCATACACTTTGCCTGTTTTTGCCTCAGTATGTGAGCCAATCTCTAGCGAGGTGCAATCAGCAGTAAGCCCACTATGCAACGCCGACGACACACGAGGAGCAAGGTCACGACCAAGTGTAGATGCTCCAAAAAGTGCTATTTGTGGCTTCTCTTTTTCAAACACCCCGCATACTAATGCAGCATGAGGCAGGGTGCGATAAGGGTACAGCTCTTTAGCATCAGCAATATGCACCACATTGGCACCATATTTACTTAGCTCTTTTTCTATACCAGATAGTTTATAACCTATTGCTAACGCCTCAGTTTTACAACCTAGCAGTTCAGCAAGCTGCGAGGCCTTGGTTAGTAGCTCTTTACTTACATCTGCCACTTTACCATTTTCTATTTCACAATATACAAATATATTATTCATTGTTGATTCTTTTTAAGCTTAATAAAAGATAAATTGATTGCCTGCCAGCCTCTAGCCGATAGTATGGTTCTCGATTAGCTCTTGTATAAGAGTATTAATCTCTATATCAGACGTGGTGATATGCTTCGACTCTTTAGCCACAAAAACTATATTTTCAATCTTTTTAACTTTTGTAGGCGAACCACTTAACCCAAGCTGCTCGTGCTCTACATCGATATCTGCCACCCCCCACTCTTGAATAGTTAGGTATGGGCGCTTAACTCTTATATCTTGAAGATAATCGTCGGTTAAATTTTGCAGCTCTGAGGTTGTTACAGCATGCTTATACTTCATTAGCATCTTAGCATTTCGAGGGCGACAATCAGGAGCAGAGGCGTTAACAGTAAGCAGAAGAGGCAGAGGACCTGCCGCTTTTTCAATACCATTTTCTAACCTACGTGTTACTGTAATTTTACCATCTTTAATAGATTCTACACTCTCGCAATATGTTATTTGTGGAATATTTAGCTTCTGCGCAACCTGCGGACCTACCTGTGCTGTATCGCCATCAATAGCCTGCCTACCTGCTATAATTATATCACACTCCATCTTTTTAATAGTAGAAGCTAAGGCATAAGAGGTAGCTAAGGTATCTGACCCTGCAAACTTTCTATCTGACAAGAGCACTCCCCCATCAGCACCACGATATAACCCTTCACGAATTATATCTGCGGCACGACCAGGTCCCATTGTAAGAATAGTTATTATACTCTCAGGATACCTATCTTTAATAGAGAGCGCAACCTCTAAAGCATTTAAATCTTCAGGATTAAAGATAGCAGGAAGAGCAGCACGGTTAACTGTTCCATCTGCCTTCATGGCATCTTTTCCTACATTTCTAGTATCGGGCACCTGCTTGGCAAGTACTATGATATTAAGCGGTTTATTCATACTTAGTAATTTGAAATGATTATATATTTGCTTTTAATTTGTTTCTCAGTTTTCAAAGATAGTAAAATTTTACTTATAACCACAAAAAAAGATTAAAAAATAAGATTATTTTGCATTTTAATTATGTATTATTAATATTACACATATAAAATTCACTATATGAAACATCATACTATTAACGTAAGATAATAAAAATTGTTATCTTTGCATCATTACTATAATACTAAATTATGAATATTGCTATAATTGGCGGAGGAGCTGCTGGATTTTTCACTGCCATCAACCTAATGGAGCTTGCTCCTAACGCCCAAATCACCATATACGAAAAATCGTCTAGCGTTTTAGCTAAAGTGGCACTATCAGGAGGTGGAAGATGTAACCTTACAAATACCTTTGAGGGGGTAAAAGACCTATCAAGTGTATATCCACGTGGCTCAAAGCTTATTAAACGATGCTTTAAGCTATTTGATTATAAAGATACCACAAGGTGGTTTGAAGAGCACGGGATAGAGCTTGTTACACAAGAAGACAAGTGCCTGTTTCCACGCTCACAGAACTCACAAGAGATAATAGATACATTTTTAAGACTCACAAGAGAGCTTAACATTGAGGTTAAGGTATCGCACCGTGTAGAGTCTATAAAAAAAGAGAGTGACAAATTCAGAGTATCTTTTAAGGATGAACAACCAATAGAGTGCGATGCGGTTGTGGTTACTACTGGTGGCGTGTCAAGCTCTGACAAACTATCAATGTTATCATCTATACCTTTAGAGATGGTAGAGCCTGTACCGTCGCTCTTCACCTTTAATATACCCAATGACCCTATTACACAGCTTATGGGAACAGTGGTAGAGAATGCCTCTGTATCGCTTCAAGGAGTAAAAATGCGAGCTGCGGGAGCGGTGCTTATTACCCATTGGGGCATGAGTGGCCCTGGTATATTAAAACTATCATCGTATGCCGCTAGAGTATTAAAAGATAGCGGTTACCGAGCTAAGCTATCGGTTAACTGGATTAATGAGATGAAGCATGAAAAGATATCTAAAGAGCTATTTAGCATAATTAAAATGAACAGCCAAAAGTTGGTGATTAACGTTCGCCCATACGACCTGCCATCACGTTTATGGCTTGCTATATTAGAGCGAGCAGCTATATCGCACGAAAGACGCTGGGCAGAACTTGGGCAGAAGGGTATAAATAGAGTAATAGACACGCTAACTAATGATGAGTATGCCATTGAAGGACAAAGCCGCTTTAAAGAGGAGTTTGTAACAGCTGGAGGTGTAGCACTCACTAATATCAACCCTAGCAACATGGAGTGTAAAGAGTGCAACAACCTATTTTTTGCGGGTGAGGTAGCTGATATAGATGCTGTAACTGGTGGTTTTAACCTTCAGGCTGCATGGAGCACGGGTTACCTAGTGGCTCACTCAATTGCGTTGAAGATAGAGAAAGGCGAATAGATAACTACTACACTTTTTATAGAAGACAAATAACTATTGTCACCCCGAGAAGTAACTTTGCTCACTTTCGGGGTGACTTTTTTATTAAAACATAATATTGAGACTTTGCATAACTCTAATGATGCAATGCTGGTGAAGAGCGTTGGTAATTGATGGCAATGCAAAGAAATGCGAGTTAAGATGAAAGGAGCATGATTTAGTGTGCAACGGAATAGTAATGTTAAAATAACACGGTGGCTAGTAATTTTGCAATTGTCACTTAATATGACATACTTGAATAGGTATACAAAATAGCCCCTAAATCAGTGTATGATTTAGGGGCTATTTTATGGTTGATGTTTAATATTTAAACTGTAACAACACTACTTGTGTTCTACCTCGAAAGGTAGTAGGGCTGTTAGATTAACAATTGACAAAGTAATTATTTGACTCTTATTGTAAATTGTTGTTGTCGTATTATTTTAATACTCTAACTACTTAATTTCTTTTACACAGCGCAAACATGCTGCATAACCTGCGGAGATGTACAATGAACCATGACCTGATGTCGCCTTGATTGTTGTGACTGAAAGATGATTTGTATATGAATTTGTATAATCCTGTGCAGTATATAGTCCGGTTATTATATTGGAGTAACTTGTATAACCAGACATTGGAAAGAAACATCCGTCATACCTTCCATTAACAGGTGATGTTTGCGATGGTAAAAATGGACGTAACTTACTGAAACGCATCAATAACTGAATATAATCGAAGTGAGTTTTTTTAGGTACAATCCATCCTGTTGGACACACGGTCAATATAGTATCTGTTACTTCAATGTAAGAATAATATGCACCTTTAAACTCTGTATTAACACCTGGATATTCATTTGTATAGTAAAGAGCGGCGGTATGCACGCCAGCTTCATTATATTTCGCAGGCACCTGAGGGCCTCGGTTTCTATCATCCCATAGCATATCTCCAGTTTGTGCATAATCAATATCACAAGAGGTAGTTATTATTATAGGTATATTCTCATCAGCAACAGCAGGAGCACCATTTGTAGGAATAGCTTTTATTGTTAATGTTGCATTTATGTTAGGGTCACCAGGAGCAGTACTACCAACAAATAATAACACACCTTCTCCACTAATACCCGTAATAGTACTGGTTTTTGCCGTAGTAGGTGTCGATGAATAAGTTGCACTATTAACCAATCCAACATCAATTAAAGGCACATTAATTGTAGCACTCCACGTATAATCAGTAGAGTTTGCCAGTGTTATAGTGTAAGGAATAAAGGGGTTTTTAGTACCCGAAAACGTATAATAAACATAGCTACCACCAGTGAAAAGCAACACATCAGATACTAAATTTCTATACCCTTCAATATTACCAACCTGTGGAGTATATATAAGAATTGCCTTATTACTCTCAGTTTGCATAAACTCAATTCTAACTGGCTCAACTCCACCAT
>CAMQVM010000183.1 GCA_947038135.1 uncultured Rikenellaceae bacterium | reverse complement strand
TAAGTGCGTGATTTGCAGATGCACAAGCTGAAACAGTAGAGTAGTTTGGTCCACGAAGACCAAATTTCATAGATATTTGACCCGATGCAATATCAGAGATCATTTTTGGGATAAAGAAAGGACTATATCTTGGTATTCCATTTCCTAGAGCAAACCCTTTTGTCTCTTCTTGGAAAGTTGTGATACCACCAATTCCTGATGCCCATACAACACCTATCCTATCAAGGTTAGTTGTCTCAAGGTTTACAGACGAATCTTCAATAGCCTCTTTGGCTGCTACAAGAGCATATTGAGTGTATAGATCATACTTTTTAATCTCCTTGCGGTCAAAATGGTCTAAAGCATCATATCCTTTAACCTCGCAAGCAAATCGAGTCTTGAAATTAGTTGCGTCAAACTTTGTAATAGGAGCAGCACCGCTAACACCAGCTTCAAGGTTCTTAAAATATTCTTCGATATTGTTACCTAAAGGATTAATTGTGCCAATACCTGTAATAACGACTCTTTTTAATTCCATATACTTCTTTTTTTAAATTTAATTGACTAGCTCTAAAGCAAATAGTTGTAAACTCTACAAAGGGCACGTAGCAAAACACTAATGCGTTTTACTACTTGCCCTAGAGTTTAATGGTAGTATATTTACATACTCTACCATTGTTTCTTAACAACTGTAATTTGATGTAAAGTTAGCAGCAAATTAGTTTTTAGCCGATTCGATATAAGTTACCGCATCACCTACAGTTTGGATTTTCTCAGCCTCTTCGTCTGGGATTTGAATTTCAAAAACCTTTTCAAACTCCATAATAAGCTCTACTGTATCTAATGAATCCGCACCTAGATCGTTAGTGAAGTTTGCTGTTTCAACAACCTCTGCTGTATCTACACTTAGCTTCTCTGCTATAATCTCAACTACTTTTGAAGAAATCTCTGACATAATTGTAATTTTTAAAGTTTAACAACTGTAATTCCACTCCACATATTTGAAGATGGAACAAATATTAATTTTTGCAAAGTTAAGATAAATTATGTTACTTTTGTATAAATAAACAAAAAAAAATTCACTTTTTTATTCATTAAAAACATTAAATAGTTGGTTATGAGAAATATAGCAATATTTGCCTCGGGGTCAGGAACAAATGCTGAAAACATTATTTCCTTTTTTAAAGAGTCAAAAACAGCAAAAGTGACTCTTTTGCTTGCAAACAAAAAAGATGCTTTTGCTATTGAAAGAGCACGAAAAAACTCGGTTGCGAACCTTACTTTTTCGTCAAATGAGTTGAAAAACTCCTCTTTAGTTTTAGATGCTTTAGAACTTTATGATATAGATGTTATTATTTTAGCAGGATTTTTGCTGCTTGTGCCAACAGACATTATTGAAAAATATCGAGGTCGTATAATTAATATTCATCCTGCCTTACTGCCAGCTTATGGAGGCAAGGGTATGTATGGCGAAAAAGTGCATGAAGCAGTTGTGGCTGCTCGAGAATCAAAATCGGGGATAACAATTCATCAAGTAAATGAAAAGTTTGATGACGGTGATATAATATTTCAGGTTGAATGTAGCTTAACTCACGAGGATACACCTGAGAGTGTTGCTGCAAAGATACATGAGTTAGAGCAAGAGCACTTTCCTAATGTAATTGATCTGTTTATTGACACGTTAAAGTAATATCTCTTCTCTTTTACAAGATGGGAGCGTTGAAGAATTGCGAATTACTGCATCTTTTTCGAGATCAGGATTAAGTAACATACTAAAAAAGTATGCCTCTTGCACCCTAACTCTCAATTCTTTGCTTTTTATCAATACTCTTCTCCAGTTTAGGTCTTTCTTAGTTTTGCAACAGATTTAAGATAATAATATCAATAACTTATACTTACAATTATGAAAAACAAATTTTTAGTTTTTGCTTCAGCGTTACTTTTGCTGTCATTTTCAGCTGTTAAAAGTGCGAAAGCACAAGATTACTACTCTGCAGTAGGTGTGTCGCTAGGGTACCCTTTAGGCTTTGAATTTAAGCAGTTTTTTTCAAGTAAAGCTGCCATTTCTGCATCACTTGGATATACGCCACGGGCCGATATAATGCTTATAAATGCTACATATCAATACCATATACCTCTATATGATAATCTTAGCTTTTATGCAGGTGCAGGTTTAAGTGTAGGAACAGCCTTCTCTAAAGCAACATTATCAGGTAATAAGTTTGTTATTGGGTTAACTCCTAATATCGGTGTAGAGTATAAGCTACCAACATCGCCACTAGTGTTTGCCTTAGATTATAAACCTATGATAAGTTTTACATCGCACTCGCAGTTTAATCAGTCGGCTATTAAGGTTCTTTATACCTTTTAGTTATATCCTAAAAATTACGAACTGCTGAATTATTCATAATCATTTTTTTTGCAATGTGATGTTTTTGGAGCTTTGCAGCGGTCGTGTTTAAGGTTTTGGTGATTAATAAGTGTTACAAATGAGGAAATTGTTTCTCGCTTTTGTATGATATAAAATCATCAGTCGAAAATATATAGTTGCTTATGCCATTTGTTAACAGTATATATTTAGCTCTGAAAAAGTTGTTGTATTTCGATGCTTGAGTGAAAGTTGTGCCATCTATCTTTATAGATTCTGCCTTGCACTCAATCAACATAATAGCCTTGGCATTTTTGTCGAACAACACTATATCAGCACGTAAGTTTTTACCACCATCTAAAACAAAATGGTGCTCAATAGATATATGAGCAGGATTAAACCCTGCAATGTTTATCAAATAGTGGATAAACTGCTGTCTTACCTGCTCTTCAGGGGTTGATATTAACCACTGCCTGCGGATTACATCAAATATCTCAACTCTGCCATCAGGTAGCTTTCGTCTTTTAATTTTATTCATTATGATTGAAATCTATTTATTTATGTTAAAAAATGCAATTTAGTGTTTGTTTTTTAACATTTGTTTTGTTGTTACAAAAAAAAGTGTTACATTGCACAATATAATTACGGTACAAATATAAAAAAATAATATACAAATGACAAGAGAAGAGTTAAAAGAGGCGGCATTAGCATATCATAGTGCAGAGCCTAAAGGGAAGATAGGAGTAGTAGCCACGAAGCCTACTGAAACAGGGTTTGATTTGGCGTTAGCATATACACCAGGTGTAGCAGATGTTTGCTTAGAGATAAAAAATGATGTTGAAAATGTGTATAAATACACCTCAAAGGGTAATTTAGTAGCAGTTATTTCTAATGGTACGTCGGTACTAGGTTTAGGAAATATAGGTGCAGAGGCAAGTAAGCCTGTTATGGAGGGAAAAGCTGTATTGTTTAAAAAATTGGCAGATATAGATGTTTTTGATATTGAGGTTAGCGCAACTGATGTTGATGAGTTTGTGAATGTTGTAAAGAATATTGCTCCTACATTTGGTGGTATTAACCTCGAAGATATTAAGGCTCCAGAGTGTTTTGAAATTGAGCGTAGGTTGATCGAAGAGTTAGATATTCCTGTTATGCATGATGATCAGCATGGCACGGCAATTATCACTTCTGCTGCATTAATTAATGCTTTAGAGATAGCTGGAAAGAAGATTGAAGAGATACATATTGTTGTTAATGGTGCTGGTGCAGCTGGTATTGCATGTAGCCGTATGTATAAAAGCTTTGGTGTGAAACCCGAAAATATCATTATGTGTGATAGTAAAGGTGTTATTTCGCAGAGCATAAAAGGGTTATCGCCACAAAAAGCAGAGTTTGCAACCTCACGCACTGATCTAGTTACTTTGTCGGATGCGATGAGAGGGGCAGATATGTTTTTAGGGCTTTCACGTGCTGATATTCTTACTCCTGAAATGATATTAACAATGGCACCAAACCCGATAGTTTTTGCCCTTGCGAACCCTAATCCTGAGATAAATTATGAGTTAGCAGTAGCTACTCGTGAAGATATTATATTAGCCACTGGAAGAAGCGATAAGCCAAATCAAGTGAATAATGTTCTTGGTTTTCCTTATATATTTAAAGGAGCTCTTCAAGTGAGAGCAAAGAAGATTACTGAAAACATGAAAAAAGCTGCGGCAATTGAGATCGCAGCAATGGCAAAAGAGCCTGTAACTAGTCAAGTACGTGAGGCGTATGACCTACCTGCTGATTTTGGATTTGGTAGGAGTTATATTCTTCCTAAGCCGCTTGATGCTCGTTTAAAAGATAGGGTTAGTAATGCAGTGGCTAATGCTGCACTGAAAGATCTTGTGTAGCTAATTGTTGCAAATGTAGGTGATTGTTTCAAAAATAGCGAACTGATTTTTCAGTTCGCTATTTTTTTAGGGAGATTCGCAAAATAATAAAAAACAGACCTGAGCCCCATATCCATGGTC
>CAMQVM010000182.1 GCA_947038135.1 uncultured Rikenellaceae bacterium | reverse complement strand
TTTGTGTTAAAGATATCAGCACTTTCGTGAGAGGCAAATATGTTACGTATACCATACCAATCACAAATTCGAATAATTGTTCCCATGTTACCAGGGTCTTGGACTCCATCAAGAGCAATATACAACTCCTCTTTATTAAGAGCACCCCTGCTAATAGTAGGTATCTCTACCGTAGCCAAAACAGTAGCTGGTGTATTAAGATTAGATATTCGCTCCATCTCAGAGCCTGATATCTGCTCTATTTGACATGACGAATTAACTAGTAGTGTAGATATATCGCATTTATCTGTATAGTATACCTCTTTTACATTAAAGGAGCTACTAAGCATCTCATCAACCATTTTCACACCCTCGACGACAAAAACACCTGCCTCTTTACGTTTGCGCTTACTGTCAAGAGATTTTATCAATTTTATCTTTGCTTTTTCCATTTTTTATCAATTAATTGGTATGCAAATATAGTCATAAATTTAGATAATTACTAACTAAAATTAACAAAAAACAATAGATAAAAAAAGCCCGTATATACATATAAATAATAAAAATGAAAAAAATATCACAAATAGTATTTGTTATTCGATTTTAAATTGTAACTTTGCATATTATTTTTGGGTAAGTTGAGCTTTGAAAATAGTAAATAACTAGAATTACATAACATAATAATTAGATATAGATATGAATTTATCACACATTGAACACATTGGTATTGCAGTTAAGTCTTTAGAGACAGCAATTCCATATTACGAAGAGGTTTTAGGCCTTAAATGCTACAACGTAGAAGAGGTTGTAGAGCAAAAAGTTAAGACAGCCTTTTTTATGGTTGGACAGACTAAAATCGAGCTTTTGGAGTCTACTGACCCTGAAGGTCCTATTGGTAAATTTATCGCTAAAAAAGGTGAGGGTGTTCATCACCTTGCATTTGCTGTAAAAGACCTTGAAGGTGCACTTGTTGACGCAGAGGGCAAAGGCGTGCAGCTGATAGATAAAACTCCTAGAGGTGGTGCAGAAGGATTAAGCATCGCTTTTTTACACCCAAAGAGCACAATGGGCGTTTTAACAGAGCTTTGCGAAGATAAAAACAAATAGTTAGCATACTAGCTATAAACAAGCGACCGCAAAAAGAAGTCAAATAGGCAGTTAATGCTAAAATAATACCAAATAATGAGTACAAATACAGAAAAAATCAAAGAGCTCATAGAGCTTAGAGAAAAAGCGAGACTAGGCGGAGGCCTAAAAAGAATCGAGTCTCAGCACGCTAAAGGCAAGCAGACTGCACGCGAAAGAATAACCATGTTTCTTGACGAGGGCAGCTTCGAAGAGTTTGATATGTTTGTTAAGCATCGTTGCACAAACTTTGGCATGGATAAAGAAGAAGGTACCCTTGGTGACGGTGTAGTTACTGGATATGGTACTGTTGAAGGAAGATTAGTTTATGTCTTCTCTCAAGATTTTACAGTGATTGGTGGCTCTCTATCAGAGACTTTCGCTCTTAAGATCTGTAAAGTAATGGATATGGCTATGAAAAATGGCGCTCCATGTATTGGTATCAATGATTCAGGTGGTGCTCGTATTCAAGAGGGTGTAAACTCACTTTCAGGATATTCAGAGATCTTCCAACGCAATATCCTTGCATCTGGTGTTATTCCTCAAATTTCAGCTATCTTCGGTCCTTGTGCGGGCGGTGCTGTATATTCTCCTGCGCTTACCGACTTTATCGTTATGAGCAAGGGTACATCTTATATGTTTGTTACAGGACCAAAAGTGGTTAAAACTGTAACAGGCGAGAACGTAACTCAAGAGCAGCTAGGTGGCTCTTCTGTTCACGCTTCTAAATCGGGTGTAGCTCACTTTGTTGCAGAAAACGAAGAAGAGGGATTAGGTCTTATCCGTAAGTTGATAAGCTACCTTCCACAAAATAACCTTGAGGAGGCTCCTTTGGCTGTATGTTATGATGACATCGCACGCCTTGAAGACTCACTTAATGAGATTATTCCAGACAACCCTAATAAGCCTTATGATGTAGTTGAGGTTATTAGTGCTATTGTTGATGGTGGTGAGTTTTTAGAGAGCCAGAAGCTTTATGCTCCTAATATCGTTACTGGTTTTGCTCGTTTTAATGGTATATCGGTTGGTATAATTGCAAATCAACCTAAGTATATGGCAGGTGTGCTAGATATCAATGCTTCACGTAAGGCTGCTCGTTTTGTGCGCTTTTGTGATGCTTTTAATATTCCTCTAGTGACTTTAGTAGATGTTCCAGGATTCCTTCCAGGTACAGCACAAGAGTACGGTGGTATTATTATTCATGGTGCTAAGTTGCTATTTGCTTATGGTGAGGCTACTGTTCCTAAGGTTACTGTTATTTTACGTAAGTCTTATGGTGGTGCATATTGTGTAATGTCATCTAAGCATCTTCGTGGTGAT
Source organism: uncultured Rikenellaceae bacterium (assembly GCA_947038135.1). GTDB lineage: Bacteria > Bacteroidota > Bacteroidia > Bacteroidales > Rikenellaceae > CAMQVM01. Next base: position 1,940 of record CAMQVM010000182.1, on the reverse strand, counting down.
ATCAACTACTCTTGGCCTACTGGTGAAATTGCAGTAATGGGACCATCAGGTGCTATTGAGGTTCTTGCAGCTAAAGAGATTGCAGCTATTGAGGATCCAGCTGAAAGAGCAGCTTTTGTTGCCAAAAAAGAGCAGGAGTATCGTGAAGCTTTCGCTAATCCTTATAACGCAGCTAAATATGGTTATATTGATGATGTTATAGAGCCTCGTAATACACGTTTCCGTATTATTCGTGCACTACAATCATTGGCTACTAAGCGTTTGGTGAACCCAGCGAAGAAGCATTCAAATATTCCACTATAAAGATTAGAGTAGATGAAAAATAATATGTCAAAACAGATTCTAACTCTTCTTGTATTACTTTTTTCAGTATCTACAGTGTCAGCTCAAACAATCAAAGATATTATTATCAATGAGGTTTTAGTAAATAACACTGATAGTTACGAAAATGAGTATGGCGAGAGAGTGGGATGGATTGAGCTTAAGAACAGCGGCTATTCTAACGTTAACATAGCAGGTTGTTTTCTTCGTGTTGTAAAAAGCAATGGAGAGGTAATAAGCTACAAAGTACCTACAAATGACTCACGTACAGTGATCAAGCCTCAGGGTTATGTAGTATTTTTTGCTGATGGAACTGACTCACGTGGTACGTTTTATACAAACTTCACCCTAGATAACACTAAAGAGATATCTCTTTTTGGTGCAAGTGGTAGAGGTGATGCTGCGTCGACTATAAAGTATGGTGATCGTGAACTACACGAAAACATATCTTTGGGTTATATGACAACAGAGCAAGGTGGTGATACTATGCTGAAAGAGCTTCCTGCAACTACTCCTGGAGCTAGTAATGAAACTGTTGCATTAAAACCAAGATCTGACGTTTTTGCTGAGCGAGACCCTTATGGTATTGCTATGGCAATAACTGCAATGGGTATTGTGTTTATGGCGCTTCTAGTTCTATTCTTAGTATTTAAGCAGTTGGGTATTATACTTGTTAGCATTGTAAAGAAAAAGGAGGCTGTAAAGTCACCCGCTTCAGCATCTACTGCTAAAGTTAGTACTATTGAAATGATGAAAAATGAGATTAATGGAGAGGTACTTGCTGCAATAGCTATTGCTATAAAGCAGAATGAGGACGACCGCCATGATGTCGAGTCAGAAATCGTTACTATAAATCGTACTGCTCGTGCATACTCTCCATGGAGTTCAAAAATCTATGGCGTGGGTAATACACCAAAGACCAAATAATTTTAATAGTAATAGCAGGGTTAACTTGCTATATTATAACCGAGTAAATATTGAACAATGAAAGAATATAAAATCACTATTAATGGCAACGAGTATAATGTTGCTATTAATAACATAGAGGATGGAGTTGCTGATGTATCAGTAAACGGAACTCAATATAGTGCAAAGGTAGATGGAATGAAGGCTAAGCCTAAAGTTTCAGTGGTGCAGAAGCCAACTATCACTCCAGGTAATGTACACCAACCAGTAGCAGCGGCAGCTCCTAAGGCAGCAACAACAGGCGGTGGTTCTCCTATCAAATCACCTCTTCCTGGAACAATACTTAGTATTGCTGTTAGAGAGGGTGACACTGTAACTGAAGGACAGAAGCTACTTGTACTTGAAGCTATGAAGATGGAAAACAACATCGAAGCTGAGAGTGCTGGTGTAGTAAAAAGTATTGCTGTAAGACAAGGCGACAGCGTGCTAGAAGGCGATTTATTACTTACAATAGAATAGAACTATGGAATTCTTTGATTTTTTAGGGCAAAATATTGTAGAGTTTTTTAAGTACACTGGCTTTGCCAATGCTACTGGTGGACACTTTATAATGATTGGAATTGCTCTTATTTTCTTATACTTAGGTATAGAGAAAAAATTTGAGCCTATGCTTCTTGTGCCGATAGGATTTGGTATTATAGTGGGTAATATCC
>CAMQVM010000181.1 GCA_947038135.1 uncultured Rikenellaceae bacterium | reverse complement strand
CAGGCATAGCAGCAACTACTGACACAGGCTCAACAGGTGCAGGTGCAATAACAATAGGCGCAGGAGCAACAGGCTCAACAACAATAACAGGAGCAACAGTCGGTGGCGTTACAACTATAGGAGCAGCATCAGGAGCAGCAATAGGTATCGTTACAACTGGCGCAGCAACAGCGGCAACAACAGGTGCAGGCGCAATAGGAGCAGGCACTTCAGCAACCACTGGTGCAGTATTAACCACAATAGCAGACTCTTCTTTCGCAAGATATATAATACCATTAGTATCATATTTTAGTACTCCAAGACTCTCAATAATATATTGATTTCTCTCTTTCAGCAGACTCTTAATAGTAACTACATACTCATCTAATATCTGTTGAGCATCTTGTTGATTTACACCAGCCCAACTTTTGATAGCTTGACATAACTCCCCATCATCTTTATTAAGAAATGGCACAAATACTAAAACTTCGCCAACTCCATCGACTTTTTTTCTTATAAAAGCTCCTAATGTAGGAATCACTAAACGTTTATTACGTTGCAAATAGGTGATTAACAATTTATTTATCATATCCTAAAATCTATATTATTATTTGACACACAAGCAATTTTGTTTAAATTTAACTACCCAAAGATATAAAAAAATTCTATAAGTATGAAATATGATTTATTTTATCTTATATTTGCATATTATTATATTCGTAAAACAAACGATAAAATAATAACTAACTAATTAATTTAGAATATCTTAAATATAGAAAAACACTATATATAGGCTATTTCAATAAAAGACGATTTAATTTTTTTAAAGCATGAAAAATAAGTATATCGATCTAATTGAGCAAACTTTTGAGTTTCCTCAAGAAGAATTTTCGGTAAAAGATCATGAATTAAATTTTCATGACGTACCTTTAATGGATATCATTAAGCAGTATGGCACACCTTTAAAAGTGACCTACCTGCCTAAGGTCTCTGCACAGATATCAAAAGCCAAACGCCTATTTAATGTAGCGATGGCAAAAGTTGATTATAAAGGAGACTATAAGTATTGTTACTGCACAAAAAGCTCACATTTTTCATTTATTTTGGAAGAGGCTTTGCGCAATGACATAAACTTAGAGACCTCATCTGCGTATGATATATTTCTTGTTAATGCCCTTTATGAAAATGGTGTTATAGATAAAAATATACATATTGTATGTAATGGCTTTAAGCGTCAGTTATATATCGAAAATATAGCATCTTTAGTAAACCGAGGTTTTGAAAACACTATTGCCGTGCTTGACAATAAAGAGGAGCTTGTGGGTTTAGATGAGAAGGTTGATGACAATAAAGTTTTACAGCTAGGCATAAGAATAGCATCTGAAGAGGAGCCAAAGTTTGACTTCTACACCTCTCGTTTAGGTATTCGATATAATGACATTGTTGATTTTTATGAGCAGAAGATAAAAAAGAACCCTAAGTTCAGATTAAAGATGCTCCACTTCTTTATTAATACAGGTATCAGAGATACATCATACTACTGGAGTGAGCTAAACAAATGTATTAATATATATTGCAAGCTCAAAAAGGTGTGTCCAGAGCTCGACTCGCTAAATATAGGTGGTGGGTTTCCTATAAAAACATCGCTTAGCTTCGACTACGACTACGAATATATGACTGAAGAGATTATTGGTCAAATAAAAAATATATGCGAGCAAAGTGAAGTTCCTGAGCCACATATATTTACTGAGTTTGGCTCGTTTACTGTTGGCGAAAGTGGTGCTACATTATACTCTGTACTAAACCAAAAGAAGCAAAATGACAGAGAGCTTTGGTACATGATCGACAGCTCATTTATGACTACCCTTCCTGATATATGGGGTATAAATCAACGTTATATACTTATGGCGATCAACAATTGGCAAAAAGAGTATCAACGTGTATTTTTAGGGGGGCTAACTTGTGACAGTGAAGATTTTTATAATGCTGAGTCACACTCTAACGCTATATACCTGCCTAAAATAGATCCAGGAGAGACTCAATATATAGGGTTCTTTCACACAGGAGCTTATCAAGAGTCGCTTGGGGGTTATGGTGGCGTGCAACACTGCCTTATACCTGCACCAAAACATATTATTATTGATAGAGATAAAAATAATAATGACTACTACACTCGACTATTTGCTAAAGAACAGAGTGCAAGGTCAATGCTTCGAATCTTAGGTTACTAGCACTTTATTGAAGCTATATCTTTTGCACACCGCACTGTTGCTTACTTTGCGCTAACAAAAATATAACCTTATGCTTCAAGGATACTGGTAATAAAAAGATAAAAAATTAGTAGATATATAAAAACATAAAACACAACATCTAATATATAATTATTGTTATGAGTGAGTTCAAATACCAAGAGCCATTTCCATTGGCTAAAGATGAGACGACACAGTATCGTCTATTAACAAAAGATTACGTCTCAATAGTTGAGTGCGACGGTAGAAAAATCCTTAAAGTAGACCCTAAAGGTTTAGAGCTGCTATCTAAGGAGGCATTTGCCGATGTTTCATTCTATCTTCGTGCGTCACACCTTCAAAAGCTATCTAACATTTTAGCTGATAGCGAGGCAACCGACAACGACTGTTTTGTGGCATACACCATGCTTGCCAACCAAGTAGTATCGGCTGAGGGTGAACTACCTACATGTCAAGACACTGGTACAGCTATTATTATGGGTAAAAAAGGCGAAAATGTGTACACTGGTGCAGATGATGCAGAGCATCTATCACGAGGTATATTTGACACCTACAAAGAGCGTAACCTACGTTTTTCGCAAGTAGTACCATTTAATATGGTAGACGAAAAGAACAGTGGCAACAACCTACCTGCACAAATAGACCTATACTCTAACACGGGTAACAAATATGAGTTTTTATTCATCACTAAAGGTGGTGGATCAGCAAATAAAACATTCCTTTACCAGCAGACAAAAGCACTTCTTAATGAGGAGTCTTTAACACAGTTTGTAAAGGATAAGATCAAGGATTTAGGTACTTCAGCTTGTCCTCCATATCACCTTGCTATTGTTATTGGTGGCACTTCGGCAGAGAGCTGTTTAGCTACTGTAAAGAAGGCATCTGCTGGATATTATGACAACCTACCTACATCAGGAAATGAGGGCGGACAAGCCTTCCGTGACCTTGAGTGGGAAGAGAAAATAACACAGATATGTAGAGATAGTGGCGTTGGGGCGCAATTTGGTGGTAAATATTTAGTTCATGATGTTCGTGTAATACGCCTACCTCGTCATGCTGCATCTTGTCCAGTAGGCATAGGTGTTAGTTGTAGTGCAGACCGAAACATCAAAGCTAAAATAACCGAAGATGGTATCTTCTTAGAGCAGCTAGAGAAAAATCCAGCTCGCTTTATGCCAGAAAAAGCACCAGCACTATCGCCAGCTGTAGAGATCGACCTTGATGAAGGAATGGATAAAGTACGTGCTAAGCTTAGCCAGTATCCAATAAAGACACGCTTAAACATCAAAGGTACGCTTATAGTAGCTCGTGATATTGCTCATGCAGAGATCAAAAAGCTTATCGACGCAGGAAAGCCAATGCCAGAGTATTTCAAGAATCACCCTGTATATTATGCAGGTCCAGCAAAAACTCCTGCGGGCATGGCATCAGGTAGCTTTGGACCTACAACAGCTGGTCGTATGGATTCGTATGTTGATCTATTCCAGAGCATGGGTGGCTCACTTATAATGGTGGCTAAGGGCAATCGTTCAGAGCAGGTGACAAACGCTTGTAAGAAGCATAAAGGGTTCTATTTAGGATCAATTGGTGGTCCTGCTGCTGTACTTGCTAAAAACAGCATTAAGTCGGTAGAAGTGGTTGATTTTGCAGATCTTGGAATGGAGGCAGTGCGTAAAATTTATGTTGAGAACTTCCCAGCATTTATCATCGTTGATGATAAAGGTAACGACTTCTTTTGCTCTATCTAAATTCAAGTGATGTTACAGATAGGTGATTAGTATATTGCCTAAATAACAAAACTATCCCCGCCACGGTTTACCATGGCGGGGATAGTTTTATTATACGAAACTGTTAATGAATTAATAAAAAATAAAGAGTTGATAGTTATAATGAAAGGAGCACACTTCAGCTTCAGTATACGTAAGCACCTTATATAAGCCGTCTTGTTTTTTAAATGTAATTCAAGTTGCTGAAACTTATCTACTACTAGCTGACTAAGCAGTGAGCTATCTGCCATACTACCTGATAGAATATTTAATTGCGCCTTTGCCTGAATAATAGCTGTGTTAAGATCATCTTTAATCTTGTATATAGGGAGATTCGCAAAATAATAAAAAACAGACCTGAGCCCCATATCCATGG
>CAMQVM010000180.1 GCA_947038135.1 uncultured Rikenellaceae bacterium | reverse complement strand
TAGGGTCTGCAACTGTAATCTTAATTTCTTTCTTTTCCATTCTTCTTTTTTTATTATCCATAATCATTTACACATGAGCCTTTAACTGTTACTTATAGAGTTAATTAGCCATTACAAAGCTAATTTATTATTTTGTGGTCATTGTAAATTACTACATTATTTTTGGGTAAGCACTATTAAACATAGTAATATATACTCATATTCGATATTTTGTGCTTACCAATTCCTCAATGTATCAACAAATTACGATTAATATAGTTTTACAACACCTATTTGATCTTGATTCGTTGTAAAGGTAGCTTTAATTTTCTATTAAACAAATAAAACCTTTGACAAATTTAAGAGTACAGTAGCTTGCAGACCATAGTTGTAGATGTATTAACCACCCATACCTCCTATGATCGAAAGTTGTACTGTTATTCTAAAATTTATCAAAGGTTTATCACGATAATACCTATCTTTATTCTATTGACTCTAGTGATTTTAAATCTATAGTAGGCTGCTCACCCTTCTCTGTTGACTTAAAATATGTGTTTCCTTTGGTTGACTCATTGAAGAACCCACCCATCTTTAGGTAAAAATCACCACCTTTAGTTACACCACCTTGATAATCTGACCTTACACCAGCTGAAGCTGTTGCATCGTGTGTAAATGTACCCTTAGTAAGCCTTGTCCATACACCATCTTTGCTACATGACCATTGGTTTGCAAATTTCACACTACGAGTTAGATACCCTTGCTCTGGGCTAAAGTTCTCAAGAAAAGAGTGTGGACGCTTGTACCATGTATTAGTTTTAGGGCGCTTGAAGCTAGCTACTAAACGCCACTCTTCGTCATCAGTAGCGAAGAAGTATGCTGTATATACAGTGCTTCCCTCGCCATCTGGACGTACTTGCATAAGAAATTTATATGTCTCACCTGCTTTCCAGTTATATTTAAGGTAGCTCTGTCCGCCAGAACCCTCATTACCAAACTCACCTACATGAACATCACGTCCTTTTTTAAGCAGCTCTATTTTCTCATCTTCTGGAATAGACTTAGGGTCTTGAGTGTCGAATGGACTCCATACAGAAAATAGTACTCTCCGCTCGGTATCTGAATTGTACTGAATACCAAAATATCCCTCGCCAAAACCTGCTGCCATATAGTAGCTGTGCATTACCTCACCATTTTTAGGGACAGTTAGCTCGTTGTAAAACCACTCAACATCTTCATAAGGAAGCTCGTAACCCATGTGTACCGATGGACCACGTCGCCCCCAATAATCTGAAAAGCTATTTACGTATGTAACCTCACCTTTTAAATTTTCTATGACGAAATATTTCACTTGATAAAAGTTATTAGTAGTTTCATCTACTCCTACTATATCAATATTTAAGTAACCTGCCTCTTTAGCTGTAAATTTACCCACTTTGATAGTTGAAAAATCATCACTGTTGACCGATACTGTGTAACTTGTTTTACCTGAACTAATCTCTATTGTTGCATTGCCCTTAGCCTCTATTGACAAATCGAAGCTACCAGCCTCTTGCACTGAAATATAAGTGCTTGTCACACTCTTTGAGCTATTCCAGCTCTCTAAGCCATTTTTACCAATTCTTGAATCACTGTTATCTTCAGTGATGTAACTATTACCAGCTAACCCCACATTGTAAGTTTGCGCCATTAAAGAGCTAGTAAAGAGTGCTAGTGTTAGTACTAAAATTCCTTTTCTCATCTTAATATTTTTTTAAATTATATAGCAAAGTTAATATATTAATAGTTAATATGAAAATTTTTTGACTTTTTTTCAACTTTTTTATTTGGATGGTAACATTTATTTACTACCTTTGCACTGTACTATATAACTATAACAGTAGTAAATGTAGGCTGGTCACTGCTAAAAAACACGTAGGTAACAATGCTAATGAAAGTTGTAGTATCAATATAGTACATATAAAATTTAATATAATGAATTTACATCAATAATTAAACATATTTTGAGATGATTAATATCAGTAATTTAAATGCAGGCTATTCAAAAAAAAACCCCGTGTTACATGGGGTGAGTTGCACTCTTTCGAGAGGGAGTGTGTATGGCTTGTTAGGTGAAAATGGTAGTGGTAAAACCACCCTTATTAAAACTCTAGCGGGTATCATATCTCCTAAAGCGGGTAAGGTAGAGGTGTTTGGAACACCCCCAATAAATCGAACTCTAGCAACCTTATCAGAGGTGTTTTATATTCCTGACGAGATAGAGATGCCTAGTTTAAGTGTGGAGAACTTTGTGAATTGCTACTCGCCATTTTACTCCAAATTTTCACGAGAAAAGTTCTATGCTAATTTATCAACACTTGGCTTTACACCTAACAAGAGGTTAGATAAATTATCTATGGGAAACCGCAAAAAGGTTCTTGTATCTTTTGCATTAGCATCTGGTGTGAGCTTTATATTAATGGACGAGCCTACAAATGGCTTAGACATCAACTCAAAAAAAGCTTTTAAAAGGTTATTATTATCTGTTGACAGCAGCGAATTAATAGTTGTTTTATCATCGCATCTGCTAGATGATATTAGTGAGTTATTGTCTGATATTTTAATTCTTCGTGACAGTGAACTGTTGGTGAACTCCTCGCTTGAAAATATAGCCTCAAAGTTTGTTTTTAAATCAGTCAATGAGTGCGACAAGCCTGCTTTTATTGATGGGTTTCGTACAATCGGTATAAATGAGCATGACGATGATACAGATGTAGATATAGAGTTGTTTTATAGTGCAGTATATGAAAATGAGAAGTTTCGCAGCTTAGCGAGTGAGCTTCTATTAAAAGGAGATAAAGATGTTTAAGTCTATTAAAAATTTATTAATGCTTCACCTCCGAGAAAAAGGGGTGAGAGATTTGATATTAGTGGCAATCTATACTATTTTGGTGTTGCTAGTATATATGCTATTTATAAACAAAGGATTCGTGTGGGTTCGTGATAAGATAGTGTGGACTTGGGTACTAACTGTTGCAGCTTATACACTATTTACTGCATTTGAGGGGTATAGCAACATACGCAAAAGTTATATTAGGCTGCTGCTTCCTACCTCTATATCATCGGTGTTTGTGTGGGAGCTTCTTCGTACAATTATACTTTTTGGAGCTATTACTCTAGGATTGTTATTTGCAGTAGATATGCTTTTTGAGCACCTTGCTTGCTTGTATTCGCCACGGCACACAGAAAAAATTTTGGCACTGGCATCGCTTCAAGACTCACTGTTTTCAGTTAAAGAGCCTTTGAACTACCTGCCAATAGTGCTTTATATAGCAGTGTTATGCCACTCAGTGGCACTATTGATATCTACAAAAATGAGTGTTATAGTAGGTATATTGGTAACAGTTGTTACCTTTGTATTTATAATGTTCTTGCCAAGTGACCGACAATCATTGATATATCCTTTTATATCGCAAGAGGCTGAATGGCGGTTTTTAAGCATACAGCTATCTTGGGCATCACGTAGTGTAGAGTATATGATAAGCTATTTATGGTTAGCTGCTCTGCCTATTGGCATATATACATTGTCATATTTTAGAATAAAAGAGATAGAGGTATAGTGAAAACAACAGACAGCAGACCAGTATTTATCCAGATAAAAAGCTGGATAGAAGATAGAATTTTGATAGGTAAACTAACCGATGAAGAGCAATTGCCATCGGTGCGTGAGCTAAGTGTTGAGTTTGGTGTAAATCCAAACACCATTGTTAGAACCTACGAAAGACTTAGCGGTGATGGTACAATTTATAGCATACGTGGCGTAGGTTACTTTGTGTCGCCAGATGCACATAGCGCAATTATTGCTAGGCGTAGAGTTGAATTTAATACTATTTCGCTCCCAAACTTTATTCATCAAATGGATATTTTAGGAGTAGATATAAGTGAAGTCGTTGAATATTATAATATTAAAAATGAAAAAATATAGTAGATTAGTAGGTGTGATAATAATATTTGTTTTTGGCATTATGCCATTATGTTCATTATCAGTAAATTATGCTACAAAGGCATATATGGATAGCTCTATGAATGAAATAGTAAAGAGCATATCACAAAATGAGATAAAGGTGCTTAAGGTAGATGGCCGTAAAACGTCGCATGGTATGTTGTATGTGCAGAATGCTTGGCTTGGCACAAATGTTATAAGGCTTGAAATTACACCTAAACAGATGGTTATTAAGGGTGATACATTAAATGTTACTTTTAATGACGACAGTGAAGTGTTTCAAGGTGCAATAATGCTTGCAAACATAAATCAGGTTATTCGCAATAGCGTAACACACAACCTTAAAGAGTATTAATATATTACCTATAAAGGCTGATTCGCAAAACCTTGGTTTTGTGAATCAGCCAGCTCCCGAAGGGAGCCA
>CAMQVM010000179.1 GCA_947038135.1 uncultured Rikenellaceae bacterium | reverse complement strand
CGAGATTCTCCGGAGTGACTGGAGTTCAGACGTGTGCTCTTCCGATCTGGTCGCAATGATTGGTATACAAACAAGATTGTTGATGCTCGTGCTAGCTTTATAGAGCCAGTGTATCTTAAAACAGACTCTACTGTATTTAGGTTTATCTCTAAAACTTACAATAAAAAAGGCGTTCATACTAGTTTTGACTATACTCAAGCTGGGCTAAGCAAGAGTGGAAACGACTACATTGCTAAAATAAAGAATACTAGTGATAAAGTAGTTGACTTCCCTCTAACAGCTTCAAATGCAGCTGAAGGTATTTATGACATAACTTACACCGATGGTGTTACTTACAGTGGTGTTATAGATCAGTACATTGAGCTAAATAGAGCATACCCTATGTTTTATATTACCAAGAGCTCACGTGAAGGCGAAGAGTCGCACTTACACTCTCCTGTAATTACTAGATTAGCAGAGGTTTATCTAAATAGAGCTGAAGCAAAAGCTAAGATGGGCGATCTTGCAGGTGCTCTTACTGACTTAAACCTAATAAGAGAGCGCTCTTTACCAGGTGAGGGTTATGCATCATTATCGATAGACAACTACCAAGAGCGTATTGAGAAAGAGCGTCACCTAGAGCTTGCTTTTCAAGCAGAGCGTAGTTATGATGTATATCGTAATGGCTTGACTCTAACTAGAGAGTATCCAGGTGCACATAATTCTCTTGAGGTTGTAAAATCAAATGATTTTAGAGCTATCTATTTCATACCTCAAGATGCAATCAACTCTTATGCTCCTAACGTGTTAACTCAGAACCCTATTAACTAGTATTTTGATTGATACTTAATGGTGTAATATTCGCCAAGTATAATATTTACAAAGAGAGCCTCAAATTAGATTTGAGGCTCACTTTTTGTTCTAGTAGCAAAGCAAGGCTTGCCTTTATTAAATGATTGCGTTGCAAAATTAATAATTGCTGCATTATTTCAATATTACAATTCAGTCACATACTACTTTAGCACCTTAGAATTCTATATATCTAGTAAGGTATAAGACTAAACATATAGCTTATTACCATTTAATCGAATAACACTGTATTAAACCTAACGATACTCTAAATAAGCAGTTGCATTACATGTATTACTCGCTACAAAACGCACCCAACGAGCATTGAATGTATCAGGAAAGACAAACTTACCTACCTGTGATGGGTTTACAGTTATGGTTTTGTAATCTAACCATTTACCATTACCACCAATATTAACCTCGATAGTAAACTCAACTGCTACTTTAGAATTATGGCTAAGCTCTAAGCTTTTTTTATCATAAGAACCTATAAGATAAGGATCTGAAGGAACACCTTGAACAACCTTGCTATTACTCCAAGGTCCACCAACACCAACGGGTTTTCCAAGCTTCCAAAGATCATCAATAACGCCCGCCCATACAGCAGCCTTACCATCATCAGAGATTATAATATGATCTGTTCCCTTGCTAATTGATGGATCAATACCCGACATAACCAACAAACCTCTATATGAAGCATAGTCATGAATACGAAGCGAATGAGAAGATATAGGACGTATTTTAGCATAACCATCTGCATTTTCTGAGGGTAATTCATAGAACGTACCAGCTGCATTAAATAGGTCTCTTTCAGTTGCTACCTCTCTGCATATTCTAACAACACCATTATTTAGTGCTAAAGTATACCCCTCTTGATGAGTTGGAGATAGTGGCAGCCTCCATCTTCTATCTGCGTCATCTGCAACCAATACAGATGAGGCGTCTACTGAAATTACATCTTTTGGTGTGTTGAATTCTGTAGAAATATAGTGCTTATATGCAGGGTTATCTGCTTTTGCTAGAATCATATCTGCACCTAGCTCATAATATCCAGCCATCTTAGGCTCTACTCCATCAAAATCATACGACACAACTCCCATTTTTCTATCATTATTTCCTAACCCATAAAGAAGCGCACCTCTGGTCGACTCTGCATCTACTTTAGATAAGCCCGCAAACATTGCATCGGCAGTAGTAGCTCTTAAATCATCACTTTTATAGATAAACTGTGCTGAGAAAACACCACTATGACTTGCTTTAACACGAATCCATTCACCTGCTTCACTTGCGGCAAATATTACCTCTTTAGATCCACCTGCTGGAATAGTGACACTCTTAAATGACACCCATTTACCATTACCAATTTCATCAATATCAAAAGTGTATTTAACACTCACATTTGAGCTGTTATTGATCCATGCTGCTCTGTTTTTCCACCCAGCAAATAACATAGGCTCTGAAGCAACACCTCTTTTAACCTCATCATTAAGCCATACAGCACCTACTGCATCAGTTGGTCCAAGATTTTTGATAGTTTCACGATCTACAAACCATAAATTTGAATTTGACTGCCCTGGTCCAGCAACACCTCCTTTTGCTTTACGAACATTTAAAAACTCCTTTTGTGCAGAGTCATCACAACCCATAACTATCTTGTCGTTCCAACGAGTAAAATCACCTATAACCTTTAGGTATGCCGATTGTGGACGTATTCCCACCGATGATTTAGATGTAAATGTATGAGGAAATTGCCAAAACATACCATGCATAGTCATTAAGTAATCAGGGTTGCCCTCTGTTCCTATATCACGAATACGAGGCCACTCAGTATTCCAGCCATGCGCACCATCATAACTATGGCTAGCTTTAGGCAGACGATAGAAAGTCCACTTACCATTATCTCTGCTCCCTAAAAGTACAGAACGATGATCCCACCCTGTTGCCCATATAGGGTCAGTTTTAGGATTTTTATTTCCATGAATCCCGCCTGGTCCAGTAACTTCAACAAACTGATTACGTCGAATAGTCTCCCACTTTTTGCCGTCCCACTCTGCTAAGATTCCAGATGTTATATCCATAAATTTAATAGCAGCACCACTATTCTCACCATTATTTGAATATACCAAAACTCCCTGTCCGCTGTATACACCTTTACCATGTGCACCATCTAAAATTTGCGCCTGCTTCTTACCAAAGTGATCTTGGTTGTCGGCGAAAAGAGTCTCTACTTCAAGATTATCGGTATCTATTCTATAAAAACCCTCTTCCATAGTAGCACATATTATCTTTCCACTTGGGTCTTTTAAATCTCTAGCATTACCTGTGTGGCGACCTTGCATCTCTGAGTAAGGTATTGCACGCACCTGTCTGTCTGCATCAATTGCATAAGGACCAATAAATAGCTGGTTACTCTCTGCATGAATCATTCTATTTGCAGGAGTCCCTCCAATGCTCTCTTTGCGAACAACCATATTAAGATTATTGTCAATTTCATATAGCTTGTCTGACGAACCAAATGGTCTATGAGGACCATAGGTGATAACAAATAATCTATTTGCCCATGGAACAACCGCCCCTGTACCACATTCTGGTTCGTTATTGTAAGATGCTAAGTGAGGATACACACCGCTAAAAGATCTCTTTACTTGTGCTATACTACTGTTAGTGCATAGCAATGCAATAATAACAGATAGATAAATTTTTGTGATTTTCATATATTTATAGTTTTTTAATTTAAGAGCTTACCGAAATTTTGGCAAGCTCTATATTATATAATATTTGTTTATTATCTAACTCTAGTAACCATCATTTTGAGTAAGGTTTTTATTTATCAACCTCTCTTTAGATGGTATAGGGTATAGATATTGATGTTTAGGAAAATTTCTCTGAGTAACTACCCTAACAAGCTTGTTATTTATAAATTCTGAGTGATCTACAAAACCATCATCATCTATTTTTGGAATACCTGGGAAAAACCATAATCCTTTATCGACGATCTTCTCTTTTAATTGATCGTTTGGAAGTAAACCTAAACTAGGAACAGAGAGCACTCTTTCAGCCAACCTCCAACGAAGAATATCATTAAATCGCAACTTCTCATTGGCAAACTCCATGCGTCTTTCAAAGCGTATAACAGTACGAAGTTTTGACTGGTCGACAGTAGTTACAGCTGGATAACTACCAGTATCTGTGACATCTACACCATAAGCCCGAGCCCTAACCATATTAATAGCATCTAACACTGTTTGATCTATCTCGTCTAGCTCAATCTTAGATTCAGCATACATTAATAGCACATCAGCATAACGCATAAGAACATTATCAGACTCAATATAATGTGAGTTTGCAACCCATAACAGATCAACTCCTTTTGTAAACAGCAACCCTGTATACGATGCATATTGACCATTTATTCTACTATCATTATTCTTAATCATAACTCCTTTAGTATGGTTCATTACCTTAACAGCGTATGGGCTTGGATCGTAGTCTATCCCTAGAAACTGAACGACTTTATCTTTACCTACCTCTGTAAGCGTCATTGCCATTCGAGGGTCACGATTTTCAAA
>CAMQVM010000178.1 GCA_947038135.1 uncultured Rikenellaceae bacterium | reverse complement strand
ACCCCAAAAAACAGCTATTTGTTCTGTTTTCGGGGTAATTTATTAATAAAAACCAGACCTAAATAGTTTAACATAAGTATATTTAACGTTTTGCGAATCTCCCTAAATAATGTATAATTAAAAAAATAGTTGTGTAATATAAAAATTAATCTTATGTTTGTATTATAAAACATATAAATATTACAATTATGGAGAATTTTTTTAAATTATCATTGGTTATTTTGTTTCTATCGATATCTTTAGGAAGTGTTTGTGCTCAGCAAGATAACGTGAAATCAAAAGGGGTGTTAACCGAAAAGCTAACCGAAGTGTCAACCGAAGAGTTAATCAAAGAGTTAGACGAAAAGTTAGCAAGAGTAAATCATTTAACTGGTCAATTAGTGAAGCTGAAAGACTCTTTACAAAAAGATTATAATGCGAGCGATAAAAAAAATGTGCTTTTAAGTTCACTTTTATCCCTAGCAAATGATTTTGAGGAGATCACTACTTTTGTCAATAGAGATACTGTGAAGCTAGAGCAGAAACTCGAAAAATTAGATTGCTACTATAAAAGTGAAATAGCTCTTATTTTGCTTTTGAAGCACTCGAGTGAAATAGACTTGCCGTTGATTGTAGATTATAGCAGTTACAAATCGAGTGTTGCGAAAAAGAGTTGTTATATAAGAGAAGATGAGTATGTTTTGAAGCCATCACAAATAAACTATGAGTTGAAATACAGAAGTAGTCTATTTGGGTATAAATATATTGATAAGGAGATACTAAGAGTTGCAATTTCAGATGAGGCAACACGTGTAGATGTAGTGGTGCGTATTCAAAATAGGGGCCAAGGGTTGGTTATTAGCGAAAACACCTATTTAAGAGATAAAAAGAGCGGTGTGTTGTATAAAATTAGGCGTATAGATAACGATATACCTCTAGCCGAGCTACTAATAGTGCCTGATAGTCAAGGCGAGTGTGTGAGTTTTACACTTGTATTTCCACCAATAGGAGTAGATGTGAAAAAGCTAGAGCTAATATCTTTAAAGTCTAATAACAATTTGGGTAGGCGTTACGAAATATTGCAGTCGGTGCCTTTAGAGTTTGACTTACGGTTAGAGTCTAACGAGTCGATACGTATGGATAAAGTTATAGAATAGCATAACAAAAAAGAGTATTAATTGATTAAATTACAAATTATGAAAGACAAATCGTTAACAAGGTTAGAATTAGAGATGATGCAGATACTGTGGAAAATAGAGAAAGGTTTTCTAAATGAGGTAATCGAGAATATTCCTGAGCCACGTCCAGCTTATACCACTGTGTCATCTATGATGCGCATATTGGTTGAAAAGGGGTTTGCTAGCTATAAAGCCTATGGAAAGAGCTTTAGGTATTATCCAATTGTGTCACGTGAAGAGTATGCCAACTTTTTTCTTAAAGGGGCAAAAACCAGCTTTTTTGATGGCTCGGCAATGTCGCTTCTATCGTTTTTTGTGAAAAAAGAGAAATTGTCAGACAAAGAGAGGGAGGAGTTGATTTCAATTATTAACGAGAAATAATAGAGATATGAAACTAATTGCAATTTTCACTTTTTTACTAGAGTTTGTAGGGGTCTCTTTGATATTGTATTTTGTTTATGTGATGTTGTTACGTTATAAAGTGTCATATAATTTTAATCGTATATTCCTTACATCTATACCTATTATTGCTCTGTTGTCTAGTGTGTTAACATTTAAGGTGATGCCACGTGAAGATATCATGCAAAATGAAGTAGCGGTGTATCAAACAGGGTCATTTAGTGAATTTATCGATAATAATAGATATCTGCAAAGTGATATTTTAGAGAGCGAGACAGCTGTTTTAATGCAAAGAATTGATGTTGTAGAGTCTGATAGTGTGTTGCAGGCTACATCTAAATTAGTTGTGAATCATGATGCTGGTGATGCAGTTGGTGGTGATGAGGTTGGTTCAATAGCCGAAACTAGTAATTATATAAGGTATATTGTTATATCTGTTTTGCTGCTATCGCTACTATTTGCTCTTGTTAAACTTGTAATTTTAGGTTTTCAGGTTAAAAATATATTATCTGTAAAACGCTGGTCTACTAAGGAGTTATATAAAGGCACTACAATATATAGAAGTGGGCTGATAGATGGTCCATTCTCCTTTTTTCGTGATATTTATGTGGCTCGTAGCATTGAGGGCGATAAGCTTGATATGATTGTGGAGCACGAAAAATCACACGTTGCAAACTGTCACTATATCGATAAATTTATTGTAGAGCTGTTTGCAGCTTTGATGTGGTTTAATCCAGTAGTATGGGTTATACGTAAAGAGATGGGGGCTTTACATGAGTTTCAGGCAGACAACGAGGTTGTAAATGCTGGTGTCAATATTAAAAATTATAAATTATACCTTTTTGAAGAGTTAGCTACTGATTCACCTATCATAGCTAATGGATTTAATCATTCAATGGTAAAAAAACGATTAATTATGTTAGGAGTAAATAAACAAATTCGATTCGCTGCTATTAGAATATCTTTAGCATCTGTAGCTATGGTAGCTGTATTTATATCTTTGTCATGCGTGCCTGCAATTGGTAGTGATGCTGTGGCTGTAATTGCAAACCCTGTTAATGAGGTTGCTGTTGATAAGATAATAGTTGATGATATGGTAGTTGATGATGTGGTAGTAGCCGATATGGTAGTTGATGATATGGTCGTAGCCGATGTGGTAGCTGATGATGTGGTTAGTGTAGATGTAGTAGTAAATGATAAAACATCAAATGCTTATGACTCATTGATAACACAAGCAGACGTTGAATCTAATGGAGTAGAAATTAAAATAGATGATCAAACAAGCAAAGCAAAGCTCGAGATAGAGGAGATGATTACCAAGACTGATATGAAAAGAAGCAAAGCAGAGCTAAAGATGCAAGAGATGATTGACAAGACTTATCTGCAAATAAGTAAAGCAGAGCTAGAGATGCAAGAGATGATTGCTAAGGCTGATTTGTATAGTGCAAAACAAGTGCAATTATCTGCAACAGCACCACTTAGTGACATTACAGCTTCACGAGTTACTGAGCCGAATAGTAGCGACCAGTCTGATAAAAAGAAAAGTGACTGGTATGATCTACCTGCCGATAAAGTAAAAGGTTTACCTGATTATATCCTCTTTGATGATGATAAGCGTTCTGAAATTCAGCCAAACAGAATAATCGGAATTACTCACACTGACAAAGAGACTTTTGTAGATTTTGTAGTATGTCCTATTTATGATTCATGGTGGTGTATCTTCTCTTCTAAAATGTTTTTGAAAGATAGACGTACAGAAAATATGTATCAAATAAGACGAATAGATAATGATATCCCTTTAAATAAGCTACTGGTTATAAAAGGGCATAATAGCTCTTATGTAACTTTTACACTTGTTTTTCCCCGATTACACGAAGATGTTAAAATTGTAGACCTTATATCTCATCGTGCACCAGGTGTGGTATATCCATCTAATACAGGACCCGCATGGAATTACGAAAATATATATATTCGAGATTTCGAAAAAGCCGCAAAGTCTAAATCAAACATTATCAAATAGATTGTTATTTGATGCAATAAATATTATCAACTATGAAAATGAATAAATTTTTACCTTTAAGTGTCGTGGGTGCTCTGCTGTTTAGTTGTAGCAGTGGCAGTAGCGATGTTGTTAAATTAAATAACCGTACTGTCGTTACTGGGCGTGTAATAAATCGCTCTGCTGAAGATCCAAATGTAATTCAGTGGAACTTATGCGACCCTTTTAATGATGAACGAGTAACGAGTGATTTAGCTGATGATGGAAGCTTCTTTATGGAGAGTGATGGGCTTAGTATGTCGCATAATATGACACTTAAGTATGGTGACTTTATTAGCTTTTTTGGATCGCCTGGCGACTCAATACATTTAGTAATAGATGCTGAAAAAAGTAGAGGTGATTTAGATGCTGTATGTTTTATTGGTGATAAGGCGGCAGAGAATAATGAATTTTACCTTTACGATGATTATCTTAGCAGTGTTATTAATGCAGATTATAAGAATAAGTTAGACTTAAATGTCGAGCCGTCAAAAGTAATAAAGCAAATTAATGAGCGGTTAAACAGCTATAAAGACTCGTTAGATGCTTATCAGGTGCGAAAAGGAGTAGAGATGTCAGATGGTTTGAAAGATTTTATATACCGTGATATGATATTCGCTATGGCTAATAGGTTGCACGATTATAAACCCAATGATGCAGAGTCTAAGTTGGAGTTATATTCTGATCCTCTGTTTGGAATAAACGACAATGATAATTTCAGCTCAATGTTGTTTCCGTACCATTTATCTTCCTACTTAGGTGCTACATTTGTTGCAGACCCTGAATTTATAGCAGCAGCAAATAATAACG
>CAMQVM010000177.1 GCA_947038135.1 uncultured Rikenellaceae bacterium | reverse complement strand
TAGAGGTAGACTCCGAGAAGTTATCAACTCCTATATAACCAACTCCAGCAGCTTTATCAGCAAATCCATAATACGGAACTGCTGGAATAAGCACACGCTCACGCTTAATATCTACCTCTTTCACTTCATCAGTTAATAACGATATATATTTAAGCCTAAAAGTGGTACCTGCAACACCACGCAACGCATCACTAACCTGTTGCGAGGTACTATTTTTCAACTCTACACCATCAATACTAATGATTTTATCGCCAAGCACAATACCTGCTTTATGAGCAGGAAAACCCTCATAAACCTCTTCAATCTCAACATATTCAGCATCTGCACGCTTACTAATCATGGCACCAACTCCTGCATATTGACCACTAGTATGCACCTCAAACTCTTCATACTCGCTTTTAGGCATATATGTTGTATATGGGTCTAAATTTCCAAGCATTGCATTAGCTGCATCAGTAACCAACTTCTCAGAGTCAACCTCATCGACATACATTATATTAGTATGCTTAAAGATATTAAAAAACACCTCTAAGCTTTTACCTCTCATAAAATCTTTATCGTTAGATGCAGCAGCAAGCATAAACACCCCTAACGACAAGCCCACTCCTAAAAGCAGACCTTGAACTCTTTTATTCATACGTTTATATCTATTTTAGTAACCAAACAAAGCTACATAAAACGACTATCTGTTTTACATAACAACAATAATTAATTAAGGCTTTAGACGATACATAACTCTCACTACATTTTTTCTGTTACCCTCAATTGTAGTAGGAAACGCCTTTTTATCAATAATTATTGCATCTTCACCAAGCAGCATAAACCTATTGAAAGAGCCCGTAGCACGAAAAACCATCTTTTCATCATCATCACACTCAAGCGAGTAACCAGACACCGCAAACATATTAAGCACCTTGTCGTAGTTGACAGATAAATCTACATCAAACGAACGTTTTACATAACCAAGCTTAGGATGCACAAGCACTAATGCCAGCAAAACCACCATCATAATGATAGTCTCTTTAGATGTGAAAAACTCCGATAACATATCGGGTGAAATAGCGCTTTGACCTGTAAGATACATTAAAGTAAACACTACTACAAAGATGAAAATTACACGAACTAAATACTTTGTTGCTCTGATAAAATAGCGATTCATAGGATTATTATTATTTTTTTATTAATTTTACACTGTTATAATTAAAGTAATCAAAGTACAAAGGTGCAAAAAACTAACATAATATCCAATTTATTATCAATGTTAGTTATTATAGTATTCAACAAAGATGAAAACAAACTCTAAATAATAGAGCTAACACCCTAAACGTCAACAACAACACAACAAACACACTCATATCACCTAAAGAGCATTTACAATTAAATATAATCAGTTTATAAGGAGTTTAAGCCATGAATATCAACTATCATATTATTTATTAATTTTACATTACTGTACAGAAAGATGCGAAAAATCAATATTATATCTGATATATTTTCATTAATAACACCAAAGGTGTGCAGCGGATGTGGAGATAAGCTATCACTTGGAGAGCTTACCATTTGCACCTCATGCCGAATATCGCTACCGTTCACCTACGATTGGAAGAGGGCAGATAACCCAGCATTTACAACATTAGATGGGCTATATGCAATAGAGTGGGCTGCATCATTTGGATTCTACCGCAAGAATAGCAACTATGCAAAGGCAATAAAGAACATGAAATTCAAAAGAGCAAAAGTTTCGGCTCAACACCTTGGAGAGTGGTTTGCCTATGAAATAACCACTGCTTGCGATAACTTAAAAGATATAGATTATATTATTCCTATGCCGATACATACACTACGATACCTATGGCGTGGATACAACCAAAGCGAAGAGATAGCTAAAGGAATGGCAAAGATATTGCAGGTTCACATTGATACTAAGGTGGTAAAAAGAGTTAAAATAGGAAGAGTTCAATCAAGGTTATCAAATAAAAAAGCTAGAAAAAAGAACAGCGAAAATATGTTTAAAGTAACAGATGTTAGCAAGTTACTTGGAAAACACGTATTAATTATTGACGACACACTAACATCGGGTTCAACGATGTTATCGCTAATTGAGGTGATAAAAAGAGCTGATTACAACTGCAAAATAAGCGTTGCCACACTTGCAAGAAGCGATAAAAGGTCTGATTTGAACAATGTTTAACAGCTACTTATAATAGATATTCTTACAATTGCGCACTTTTTAATATTTATTTACTACCTTTACGTTTTATAAAAATAAAAAATACGGAATGTCGATAACATCAAAAATAGTAGGGGCTTTTTATTACAACCGAAATAAAGCTATTGATCTATTCAGAATAGACCCCCTATCAACATCTCACAACCAATTTACCCACCTTATGAGTATCCTAGCAGATACGCAGTATGGTATTGAGCACGGTATAGAGAGCAATATCACCCCGTATCAATTTTCACAAAAGATACCAATAGTAACATACGAAGATATAGCCACCAAGATAGAGAACACTATCGAGGGTGCTGAATACCCATTTTGGAATAAGACTCCATTATGGTATGCTAAATCGTCGGGTACTACCAATAGTGCAAGCAAATATATTCCTACAACAAAAGAGGCACTAAAAAAGATGCACTATCGTGGTTTGAGCGATGTAGCAGCGATATATACGACTTTATACCCTAACGGAAAGGCATTTGATGGCAAGACCCTAACCTTAGGAGGGTCGCTAGTAAAAAACAACTTGGGCAACGCCTTGATAGGTGACCTATCGGGAATATTGATGACTAATTTTCCCGCTATATCAAACCTTAAAAGAGCACCATCAAATGACATATCACTGATGAGCAACTTTGAGGAGAAGATAGCACTTATAACGAAATTGTCACCACACGGAAACATCACTTGCTTTGCAGGAGTACCATCTTGGTATATGGTGCTTATGAACTCTATATTAGAGTATACTGGTAAGTCGAACCTATGTGAGGTGTGGCCTAACATAGACTTTTTTGCCCACGGTGGCATGAGTTTCACCCCTTATCGAGAGCAATACAACAAGCTGTTTCCATCACCAAACATGAAATACATGGAGACCTACAACGCCTCAGAGGGCTTTTTTGCAATACAAGACGACCCCGCACGTGATGATATGTTGTTGATGCTTGACTATAATATATATTATGAATTTTTAGAAAGCTCACTCTTAGACCACCCCGAAAAGGCTATAACGCTAGAGGATGTAAAGTGTGATGTCAACTACGCATTAATAATATCTACCTCAGGAGGGCTATGGAGATACATGATTGGCGACACCGTTAAATTCACCTCAACATCGCCTTACAGAATACAGATAACAGGACGTACAAAACACTTCATTAACATAGCAGGCGAAGAGATAATAATAGACAACACTGACAAAGCAATAAAGCGAGCAGTGCAAGCTACTGGTGCCACAATAAGTGAGTATACAGTAGCACCAATATATATGAGTGGCAATAAACGAGGGGCACACGAATGGATATTAGAATTCGACTGCCTACCCTCTTCGTTAGAGAAGTTTGCCCTTATACTCGACAACACACTACAAGAGATAAACTCTGACTACAGCACCAAAAGGAGCAACAACGGAGCATTAGACAAACCACTTATACATATAGCAAAACGTGGCACTTTCTACAGCTGGATGAAGCAGCGAGGAAAGCTTGGAGGACAAAACAAGATACCACGTCTATCAAATACACGTGAGTATGTAGACTCTATACTCGGTTTAATGAAGATAGAGAACAGCACAACATAACAACATTGCAAATATCTTAACCCTAGCACTTATGTATATAGCAGTATCAGGAAATATAGGCAGTGGCAAAACCTCGCTGGTAGAGATTCTATCATCGAGGTTAAACATAGCCCCCTATTACGAGAATATAGATAACCCCTACTTAGAGGATTTCTATGATGACATGAGCAGATGGTCGTTCAACCTTCAAATAAGCTTTCTAGCAAATAAGATAGAGCAGCTAAACGACATTACCCACCGCTCTAAAGATGTAATACAAGATCGCACCATATATGAGGAGGCATATATATTTGTTGCTAACCTAAAAGAGATGGGGTTACTATCAGGGCGTGACCACAACACCTACCTAGATATATTCAACCTCATGGTGCGCAATATACCTATGCCCGATGTAATAATATACCTAAAAGCCTCTGTACCGACACTTTTAGGGCAGATATATAAGCGAGGCAGAGCTTATGAGATGCGCATAGAGCCCGACTACCTTAACAGCCTTAACATACTATATGAAAACTGGATAACAAACATATATAAAGGCAAGGTAATAGTGATAGATATAGACAAAGATGACTTTATAATAACCCCCGATATTATAGACACCCTTAT
>CAMQVM010000176.1 GCA_947038135.1 uncultured Rikenellaceae bacterium | reverse complement strand
CCTCTTTTTATGACTCTCTAAAGTTATATGCTGTATTGGTGCGCAAGGCTGGCTATAAAGGTTTATTGATATGTCTTGATGAGATGGTAAACTTATATAAGATTACAAACTCGGTATCTCGTAAAGCAAATTATGAAGAGATACTAGGAATGCTTAATGATTCATTGCAGGGCTCTTTTGAGGGTATAGGTTTTGTTATGGGGGGCACTCCTGAGTTTCTTACTGATGGAAATAGAGGATTGTATAGCTATGAGGCTCTTAGGTCACGGTTGTTAGAGAACAGTTTTGCTAAGCAGCTAGGTGTTACAGATTACAACTCAACAGCATTGCGTCTTTCTAACTTAACGCAAGAGGAGATGCTTATACTACTCAAAAATCTACGTCATGTTTATGCATCGGGCAACGAAGAGAACTATTTGGTGCCCGACGAAGCTCTTATTTCATATCTTCATCACTGTGCCGACAAAATAGGTGAAAGCTACTTCCGTACCCCTCGAAATACTATTAAAGGGTTTTTAGATCTGCTCTCTATGCTTGAGCAGTATCCAAATTATAGCTGGTTAGATATGATAGATAGAATTGATGTTGTCGAAGATGTTGAACAAAACGATGTTAACAGCATAATTGCTGCTCGAATAAAAAATACAGCAGGCGTGGCAGTTGAAGATGATGAGTTTGCAACATTTAAGCTATAATAGATGAGTGGTAAATCCTTAGAGTTATCAAACTCTTTTGAATCTCTTGAAGAGCCTATTCAAAAATGGATATGGCTGCAGGGGTGGAGTTCGTTGCGAGAAATTCAAGCAAACTCTATCCCCATAGTGCTTAAAGGTGATAGCGATGTGATTATAAGTGCCACAACAGCAGGAGGTAAAACTGAAGCTGCTTTTCTGCCTATATTGTCGGCTCTTCTTAAAGCTCCTAATAATGTAGGATACCAAGTGTTGTATATTAGTCCTTTAAAGGCTCTGATAAATGATCAATATCGTAGGTTATTGGATATGACTTCGGAAATGAAGATAGAAGTGACTGCATGGCATGGAGATATTAATAACCACCGAAAAACCAAGTCCTTAAAAGATCCTAAAGGTGTGGTCATAATTACCCCTGAGTCGCTTGAGGCACTTCTTATTAACCGTACACAATACACTTTAAAGGCCTTTTCATCTCTTAGGTATATCGTTATTGATGAGTTGCACTCTTTTATCGGTACAGAACGAGGAAAGCAGCTACAATCTCTACTTTCACGTGTAGAGTATATTGCAGGTAGGGTTATCCCTAGAGTGGCTATGAGTGCAACA
This sequence comes from uncultured Rikenellaceae bacterium, assembly GCA_947038135.1. Classification (GTDB taxonomy): domain Bacteria; phylum Bacteroidota; class Bacteroidia; order Bacteroidales; family Rikenellaceae; genus CAMQVM01. The sequence goes on along the minus strand of CAMQVM010000176.1, from coordinate 3,141 downwards.
TTTTCAGATTATGAAAGCGTCAAAAACTTTTTAAGAGCTGATAATGCTCTTCCATGCAGAGTGCCAGAACAAGGTGAAACTAGCCACGAGGTTAAAATTCTTATTAAAGAGTACCTACCTACCGATACCTATGATCCGTCAGATGATATGGTTAACGAGCTGTATGCTAAGCTTCGAGGCAGCAATAATTTAATTTTTGCAAATAGTAAGGTATTGGTTGAGCAGTTTGCTGTTGCTCTGTCTGATATGAGCAGTGTTAATGGCGTGCCAAACGAGTTTAGGGTGCATCATGGCAGTTTGTCAAAGAATGAGCGTGAGAGTGTTGAGCGTGAGTTGCAAAAGGGTGATTTTCCTATTACTGCGGCTTGCACCTCTACGCTTGAGCTAGGGGTAGATATAGGTAAGGTTAAATCTATTGCCCAAATAGGAACATCATACTCTGTTGCAGGGCTTAGGCAGAGGCTTGGTCGTTCGGGTAGAAGAGACGAACCCTCTATATTAAGGATACTATCAACCGAGAATCTAAATAATGCTCTGTTTTATGATCTGCGGGTTAATTTAGTTCATAACATTGCGGTTGTTGAGCTTTTGAGAGATAAACAATATGAGACTCCGTCGGTTAACAATTTCTATTTTTCAACGTTAATACAGCAGATATTATCTATATTGGCACAATATGGCGAGTTCAATCCGAAAGATGGCTGGAGTATGCTTTGTGCTAATGGGGCATTCAGAAATGTTACGCCTAAGATATTTTTGGAGCTGCTACAAGCGTTAGGAGCGAAAGATATTATTGCCTCATTGCATAGTGGGCAGATTGTAATAGGCAAGGCAGGTGAGCGAATAGTAGGTAGTAGAGATTTTTATACTGCTTTTACTACACCTATTGAGTTTAATGTGATAAATAAGCACACTTCTAAGCGATTGGGTGTTGTAGAGGTTATACCTGAAATTGGTGTAATGATACTTATATCAGGAAGAAGGTGGCTTGTAGAGTCGGTTGATGCTTCTGGTAAAACTATATATGTAATAAATGTGCAGAGTGGTGGCTCTGCAATGTTTGGTGGCGATTATGCCGAGGTTGATAAAATCATTCCTGAAAAAATGAGAGCTGTTTTTGAGTCTGATACTGTATATCCATATCTCGATGCCTCTACAAAGAGCGATAAGCAACTAGAGAGTGCTAGAGCTTTTTATCGTAGCCACAAACTAAATAGACGGGTTTTTTTTAGCTATGGAAGTAAATCTGTTTTTGTAACATGGGCTGGAGCAAAAATAAATCGAACTGTTGTACTTATAACCAAGTGCTACTTAGGTAAAAATGCTAGTAGCGACTACTTAATGGTGTGGGGTGTGACAGTTAATGATTTATTGGCTATGAAAGAACGAGGTAAACCGTCGCTTGAGTACCTAGCAAAGTCAGTGAAGCGTGTAGGCAAAGAGAGGCAGAAATATGATTATCTACTTTCTGATCGGCTTTTGAATTTAGAGTATTCAACTACCTACTTAGATATTGATGAAGCGTGGAAGTTAATTGAGCAGTATTCGTAACGTTTATGATTTAATTATCCTATAAAACATTGTGCTGGCAGGTATTAATGTGATAAATTACAACTATTTTTTTTTGGTTTATGCCCCTAAAGTGACTTTATAGTCACTTTAGGGGCGTTTTTATGTCTATATTTTTTGCTGGAACATATATATACAAATTTACACAATATGTTTGTTGTAGAAGGTGCGTAAAATTTGCATGCAATTTGTATATACAGGTTTGTTGTAGTGTGATTGAGTAAATACATTCAGTAAAAAGCCTTTGTCTTTAAGGTGGTTTATATGATAATTGCAACAAATATCCATGTTTTTTAAATCAGTATCATCTGATTAAATTGTAGAAAACAAAAATTATAGTACTTATAAATCATATAATAATTATGAAAAAATTTTTATTTTTAATAGTGTCTTGCATAACAACATTGTCTGTTTCAGCAGGTGGTATTTGTGTTATTAAGACTGATTTTGCTACTTGTTTACCGCAGAAATAGAGAAGGTAAACGGTAATAAAATTCTATTTTACTTTAGGTATAATGATGCGACTTTAGATCCATCATATATGTCTAACATGAAAGCATTAGAGGAGTTAGATGAAATTCTTGTTTCTGATGAGTTGCTTCGTTCTATTGATACCTTAAAAGTAGGAGCAACAGCATCTCCAGAGGGACGTTATCAATACAACTTAAAGCTTGCTATGCAAAGAGCATTATCTTTTAAGAGGATGTTAACTCAACGTTACAATCTTCCACTAAGTGCCATAATTGAGCCTTATGCAAGTGTTACTAGCTGGCTTAAGCTTGAATCGCTGGCAAAAAATGATACTAGCCTGCCACGAAGAAGTGCTGTATTAGACATAATAAATTCAAATGATAGCCATGCAGTAATAGGGTGGAAGTTAAAGACTCTAGGTAGTGGTGAATCATGGAGGTATATTGAAAAGAATTATCTTCCTTATTTAAGAACTAACGAATTTTCGATTGATGTTATAGGTAATAGACCTATTAAGGTGTCTAACGACAGTAGTGACGTGGCTGATGTTTATAAAGATAGAGATCTAAGATATAATGTCACAGTTATAACTCATAAAGCTAATTTTGAAATTAAAGAATTTATAGCTTTGAAAACAAACCTGTTGTTTGATGCAGCGTCTTTAATCAATGTAGAGGTCGAAGTTCCTATTGGTGATAGGTGGTCAGTTGCTGGCGAGTGGATATTTCCGTGGTGGACGTGGGACAAAAGTCGTGAAGACTATAAGCCTAACCGTATTCAGATGCTTAATTTAAATTTAGAGGGGCGATATTGGTTTGGAAATCGTGTTGAGCGTCCAAAAATGACTGGTTGGTTTGCAGGTGTATATGTTGGTGCAGGGCTATACGACTTTCAGTATAAGGCGAAGGGTTTTCAAGGTGAGTTTGTTGTAATGAGCGGACTTAGTGGGGGTTATGCTCACACTATTAATAAAAGTAAATCATTGAGAATGGAGTATTCATTAGGTGTTGGTTATATTAAAACTAACTACCAAAAATATGAATCCTGCTTTGGGGCAGACAGTAAGTGGAATGCTGTTCGTACGAGTAATGGAAAGTATTC
>CAMQVM010000175.1 GCA_947038135.1 uncultured Rikenellaceae bacterium | reverse complement strand
ATAATATAGCCTTGCTCCATTGCACCATACCATGATGGGGCTTTTCTACTGCTGCTCTCTTTAACTTTATAGTTTTGAGAGAACCCACCAACCGATAAAGTGATTAATAGAGTTAGCAGAGTTGCTTTTTTTAATATCTCCATAGTTGTAATATTTAATTTAGCTTCCAAGAATCATAGATGCAACAGCCTTTGATATTGTAGCATTTATCATGTTTTTAGCCTCTTCGTTAGTTGCACCACTTAGTTTTAATGATTTGGTTGTTGCTGCTTCAAGTGCTACTTTATCTGCTTGCAACTTGTTCATATCTTTGCGTACAATATCAAATCTGCGCTTCTCTTCTTCTAGTTCTTTGCGCTCGCTCTCATTTTGCTTCTCTTTATACTTCTCAAATTTTTTGCTAACCTCATCTAGCATTGCATATGCCTCTTTGGCATTAGGGCTAGCGGGGTCAACTGAAGCTATAGTGCTCATAGCAGCAGGGTAGTCTTCGTCTATTATCTCAGCCTTTGCTGTCTGCATTAGCTGTGTGGTGTTTAGCTCTATTTGCTTTGAGTGAACATCGTTCATTAGCTCTAGTACAGCAGGGTAAACATCAGTGAACGTTGGTATACTAGATAGTATACTCATAGCTTTTTTATACTCACCTTGTTGTGCTAATGCGCCTGCTTTGTCTAATAATCCAGGTGATTGTGTTACATAATAATCAACAATTTTAGCTCTTGTCTGCTCCATAAAGTTTCTTATAGTAGGGTCATTGCTTTTTAAAGAGCGTACAGCTGACATAAATGCACGGTTCTCTAGGCGGTCAATACCCTTTAGTGGTACTGTTATCTCACCAATTATCAGCTCATCTGCTACATTAACAACAAAAATAGACATATCTACATCTACAATATATTGACTCGGAGCTGTTGCTGTTGCCTGCTTGCTTGTTATTACAGGGTTTGCAGTGATGATAAATGCTCCCGAGGTTGATCCAAATCCATTTTTTGTAGATATCTGTATCAGCTTTTGTGTTATAGCCTTGTTTGCATCTGTTGGGAAATTAAGCTCGTTACACACCATAGGCGTGATTCCTATCAGCTGCTTAGAGTTAAGCGTGTTTTGTGCATTGGCGCCATAGCTACCAACGATACAAAGTGCCGATATACATATATTTTTAATATTCATAGTCTTATATTATTAAATAAATTGTTCTACTTACCTCCGATAGTAATAACTGCTTGTCCTAAACCTTTTGTTGTAAGCTTCGACTCTATGTTCAGCTCGTTACGAAGATATTTGTTAAGCTCATACGCCCATCTACGAGTGTCAATAGCTCTTCCTTTTTCGTTAAACATAGGAATTCGAACCTGTCCAAAAGAGAGTACATTTTGAGAATACTCGTCAGTAGAAAACCTGCCTTGCTCGCTATTTTCAGCTACCCAGTCTTCAATCAATATACCTAGCTCATCACCATTAACCTCTGATTCAAAATCTAGGTCTGAGTCGCTCCATCTTTTACATAGTAATGATACCTCACGTCCGTTAGCAAACATATCATCAAAATGTGATTGTAGCTGTAAGTTAAACTGGTCGATGTGCGATAATACTGCATCTTCAAGCATTATTGCCAGCTCAGTGCTTGATGATGTTCTACCAGTACCTGAGGCAGATGCAACTTGTTTATTTGTGTATGCGTCGATACCTTGTAAGCTAAATGTTATAGATTTTTGAGGACCAAGCTTATTTATCTTCCAGCTAAGGAGTATAACAATATCTGATTTTGCCACCTTGCTAATCTTCTCTAGTGGGGTTTCAGCTACTATATCTCCGCTATTAGAGATAGTTACAGACTCCTCAATTGCCTGCTGCTTTATAGCTTTAAGCGTAGAGGCTAAATCTTTAAGAGGAAATTCACGCTGAATCATCATCTCGCCAATTTTAGAAATCACGAGGTTTAGGTCGCTACTCTCGAAGACTGCTTTTTCATAATCAGGAAGCTTCTCTTCATACCCTTGATTATCAAATGTTTTAACGTATCCATTTTCGTTGCACCAAGTGTCACTCGGTATAACCATAATAGTTGGCTTCTTTGCCTGTGAGAACCCAAGCAGTGAGCATGATACAAATGCTATTGTTAATATTATATTTTTCATCTTTTCAATTAATTTAAAATCCACCACCTAGTTTCTTTATTATACCTTTTTGTTCAAGCATCTTTCGTAGTGCATCGTATTGAACGTTTACTACTACTCCAACTTTATACATTCTTTTGTCAATCTTTACAACTGAATCATTAATGCTAGTTGTAGAGACGTATGCACGATAATCGCCACCATCTGAAAAGAAGTCGTCGAAAAACGATTGAAACTCATTTTGCACGGCAAGGCTCTTTACTAATGGAAGAATTTGTGATATACGCTTGTCTGTGTCACCAGCAACCCCCTTAAAGATAATTCCGTGTACTGCATTTTTTGTAGCTTGCATCTTTGCAACATTAACATCTTTTGAGTAGCTCCACACACGAATCACCTTGCTGTTTTGTCGCCCTATCTCTTCTGGCTCAATGTCATACTTCCACTCTATTGTCTCTTTGTTTGCTTTCTTGATTTTGCGTCTTTGCGCCTCAGCGTCTTGTGTACCACAACATACTGTTAGTAATACTAAAATTAAAATTTTTTTCATAATCATTATCTATCTTTTTATTGTTATCTCTCTTGTCAGGCAGCCGCTTACTATGTTGCCTTTGCCCGATGTAATTTTGAATGTTGATGCTGTAAGGGTAGGATCTCCCCCCTTTCCATCTGGATCTTTGCCTTTTTCGCCACTTTCTAGTAGAGTATTATGCTCTTCAAGTGCTCCAAATCTATTATCCCATATTTTATTTTTTATTGGTTTTATTTTTCCTACTCTCTCGTATGTTATACTCTTATCTGCGTGCTCAATAGGTATTAATACCTCATATTCAGACTTTGTGTTTACTCCCTCTTTTAAGCCTATAAAAACCTCTACTGTTCCATCTTCATACACTTTATTTATGGGTACATTAACCTTAAACTCATCAAACTCTCTTTGTAGCTCAACAATTGATTTGTCTATTGCTCTAGCACACACCTTAATCAGCTGCTCCTCTTTGCTTCGCAATGATAGCGATTTAACCGATATGTTTCGTGCAGAAGTGGTAGTAGACCCTACTGAGCTCACCTTAAACATCGATGTAGTGTCAAATAGATGCTTCTTTGCCATGTCGCAAGATGTTGAGTCGTGCCACATTTCTCCATAAAATGTCTCTAATGTTTCATTATCCCACTCTAACTTATATAGGTATGAAGTGATATTTACTCCGAAGCCATCTACCTCATTAACCACCTCTGAGGCTGCGTTGGCTAGTATGCCAATATCTTCATCGCCAGTTAATCCTACTGCTAATGCACCTCCAAGCTTCATCCATAATGCTGCATTCGATGTTTTTGCTCCAGTGTCGCTAAAAGTTATATCATTAATCAAAACGAATGTTTTAGATATTAAATCTACACCTGCATCTGCAAGTAGGCTTTTTCCATATAGGCTGTTCTCTGCCTGGTTGATCTGGTTTTGTGATGCGTCATAATAGCCACGTTCATATATCAGGTCCATATCAAAAGTCCCATCCACACTATCTCTATTAAACCACTTAGCTACAAGAGCTTTAGGTATCTCTTTGCTAGAGATAAACTCAGCTATATCTTTAGCATTAGCAATCTCTTTTAGATCACCTCGGCGTTTAGCTTTATCGGCTGATGATACAAATGATTTAACTTCTGCATCGTGGTTATTAAATTTATCGGGTATAGGAATAGCTGTAAAAACTGAATCTATCGTGCTGCCATATTTTACATCAGGATGGTTTATTAGCACTGAATATATTGAGCTGCGTCGGTAGTCAATAAAACCATCTCGTGTGCTGTCTGCACTCTGAGAATAACTTTTATTTGCTGTTATTAAGCATATTGATATGGCTATAAATAATACTCTTTTTTTATCGAAATAATCCATATAATTTTTATTAAATCTGTGTTGTGTTAAAATTAGTTATTATACCAGTAAATACACGGCACTAGTTTACAAATATATACAAAAATATCAAAATAAAAAATAAACTTTGGTAAATATATGTGACGATACGTCAATTTAGTATGTTGGGTGTATTTGTTTATAGTATTTATTTTTGTGACAAATGTGGTTTATTTGCTTGTATAGTTAGCTTTTGCTTATTGTATCGTTATTTTTATCCCTTATAGATTAATAGTACGTATTGTCTTGTAGTTTTTGTGAAAAAGTATCTAAAATCTTCTTTTTTTATAGTTTTTCTATATGTTGCATTGGCATAATTAATGTACTATTGCTTAAAATTATTAACTTTTTAAACATTATATTATGAAAAAAGAACAACATAATAGCATCACTGTAGAGACACCTATTTATAGCTCTCCAACAATGCTAGC
>CAMQVM010000174.1 GCA_947038135.1 uncultured Rikenellaceae bacterium | reverse complement strand
TCCATCCCAGGTATATATGAACGCAATGATGTACCTTCTTCATTGGCTGCTCGCCACATACCTTCAATAACAGATTCAAAATGTTTAGAATCTATATCAGTGTATTTCTTCGTATAGAACTGCTCGTTAACCTTGCCTTTATCTCCCACACTCTTAATTACATGAGGTATATAATAGTGCCCCCTATTAGCTATTGTAGAGATAAAATTAGCAAGTTGAAGAGGTGTTACACCTATCTCTCCTTGCCCTATTGATAACGATAGTGTTGTTAATGCGTTCCACCGACCTCGGTACACCTTATTGTAATGGGCAGATGTAGGTAAATTACCATTGAGTTCGCCTATAAAATCTGAATCAAGCTTCCTTCCAAAACCAAAAGACAACATCATCTCTCGCCACTTTTCAAATGCCACTTTGGGTCCTTCATATTTATCATTTTCCAAAATTGCACGATACACATTACAATAGTAAGCATTACATGAAGTTTGAATAGAGTAATACATATCAAGAGGTGAACGGTGAGCATGACAGCCAAGCTTTTTGTCACCATACACATATCCATGATCACACGAAAAGCGGCTTTGTGGAGTAATAACCCCCTCTTGCAACGCCACAAGCGCAGTAGCCATTTTGAAGGTAGAACCTGGAGGATAAGATGCCATTACTGCTCTATTAAAAAATGGTTTTTGCTTATCGGCTAACATAGACCTGAAGTGATCAGACCTATCACGCCCAATAAGGTTATCGGGGTTATAGGTTGGAGAACTAACCATGGCCAAAATTTCACCCGTAGCTGGCTCAATAGCAACCACTGACCCAACCTTACCTTTTAACAACTTTTCACACAGTAGCTGAAGCTCGATATCAATAGTAGAAACAATAGATGTTCCCACCTCAGACAGTGTATCAAGAGATCCCTCTTGGTATTCCCCTTTAGGAACACCATGAACATCAACGATCACCATTTTAACACCTTTTTCACCTCTTAACACTTTTTCGTAAGCTCTTTCAATTCCTGTCATACCAGCATAATCACCACTACGGTAGTAGCTATCAGCAAGTATCATCCTATCATTTACTTCGCCTACATAACCAAGTATATTTCCTGCTGTATGATATGGGTAAGACCTAATGGTGCAGTATTGAGTGTAGAAGCCACTGAAATTATACTCGTCTAACCGAAGCTTCATCTCTTTAGGAATTTGACGAAAGATAACTGAGGGACGATGATATGAGAATCTCTTCACCTTCTTCAGCTCTTTTATAAAACTCGTTTTATCAATATCGATCAAGTTGCAGAGTGCTAAAGTATCCAAATTTTTAATATCACGAGGTATAACAACTAAATCATACGCCTCGTCACTTTGTGCGAGAAATAGCCCATTACGGTCATATATTTCGCCACGTTGGGGAAACTGCACATTTTTACGTATAGCATTATTTGATGCACTTTGCTTGTAGCTATCATTAACTACCTGTACATTAAACAGCTGCGATATAAGTATTACAGCCACTGCAACGATAAAAATTCTAATATGTAAGCCTCTTCTATTCACTAATGATTTAATTTTATTATCTCTCTTTTTTAAACAATGGAAATTGTAACATATAGACAAAAACAACCGATGCAAATGTACTTGATACTATTCGTATAACTAGCTGCAAGATGTTATTGAATGATAAAGACTCCAATGAAAAAACAATGATATTTTGTATAAGTATAAGTAGTATTATAAATATCAAATACCTAGCTAATGGTAATCTTCCCGAGCTTATAGCTCCACGCAAAGTCTCTTCACCCCTTCCTAACACCAAAGGTATAAACTCAGCACGCAAAAAACCAACCGCTACACTAGCAATAGTATTAATACCTGGCGTTCCTGAAAATATATCTATAACAACTCCTAAAAGTGCTGAAAGAAAAAGCACTATCCATGAAGGAATTTGAAATGGCAGTATAATTATAAATAGCGCAGTGATGTTTATAATCACTATATTGTCTATATATAAATTATTGAATAGCAGCACTTGAGAAAGCACCACTGCAATAAATATTAATGTATATTCTAAAAACCTAATCATTTGCTATACTATCACTTAAATTCTGTTCGAGTGTTGATATCTCTTCAAAATAATTGTTATGTATCAATACCACATTATATATTTTACTCATATCAGTAAAGAGCTCTATTTTTGCTTTATAGTTCATTTTTTCTGTTAGGGCAAACTCTTTTACAACACCTATATTGATACCCTCAGGAAAACGAGGAGAAAAACTGGTTGTTATGATAGTATCACCTATCTTTACCTCAGCATATTTAGGAATATCGTCTAATATCATCTCACGATAATCTAAACCGTCCCAATACAGTGCACCAAAATAGCCATTATTCTTATCTTTACCACTACTCTTAAAATCTTTATTTAGCATGGTTATACCTACCGAATAATTATCAGAAGTGGCAGCAACATACCCTACAACAGTATTGTTATGGATTATTGCCATATCTCGAACAACACCATCTTTAGCGCCTTTGGATATAGTCATGTAGTTGTACTGCTTAGACACTGAGTTATTAATTACCTTTGCTGAGGTATATAAAAACCTAGTGCTATCTATCAGTATATCTAGCTTAGCAACAAGACTATCTGAATATGTTGACTGAATAAGGTTAAGCCTCTCAATCTCTGCAAGCTGCTCAACTATGATATCAGACATAACAGTATTTTTCTCTTTCAAATGCACATACTCTTGCGTTGATGTAAGAGTAGCATAAATGCCTCCAATCATAGAATTAGAGACATTCATAATTTTAGCATTTGTGTATACAGAGCTTTGGCTAAAATATATTAACGCAAAAATCTCTAGTATTAAAAAGAGAACAAATAGATGTATCTTTCTTAAGAATAATATTAACTTATTCACACTCGGTTATTTTTTATTACACCTATTATATATGTGTTAACTGCAATAGCCATATTGACCTCAACAGAAACACACAAGTTGAAAGGTGTTATTTCATTAAGAATGAGAATTTATCAATATTTTTCAGAGCTATACCTGTACCACGAGCAACAGCACGAAGAGGATCTTCGGCAATTGTACACTTAATACGTGTCTTCTCAGAGATACGACGGCTGAGCCCTTTAATAAGAGCTCCACCACCTGCAAGATAGATACCCTTACGGATAATATCATTGTAAAGCTCTGGTGGGGTCTTTTCAAGAACCTTGATAATAGCTGAATCAACCTTTGCAAGTGAACGATCGAGAGCAAAAGCTATCTCTTGATATGACAAAGAGACCTCATGAGGTCGAGCATCAATAACGCTATGACCAACAACAATATACTCCTCAGGAGCCTCATCATCATCAAGATCAGCTAAGGCAGAACCTACCGCCATCTTGATCTCTTCAGCTGTGCGCTCTCCGATTTTAATATTGTGTTGCTGCTTCATATATGTCTGTATATCGTCAGTAAACACATCTCCTGCTACATTGATACTCTCGTTACACACGATACCTCCAAGCGACATAACTGCAATCTCGGTAGTACCACCACCGATATCAATCACCATGTGCCCCTCTGGAAGCTCTACGTCAAGACCTATACCTAGCGCTGCCGCCATTGGCTCATATATAAGATAAACATCACGCCCCCCTGCGTGTTCAGCAGAATCTCTAACCGCCCTGATCTCTACGTTTGTACTTCCCGAAGGTATACAAATAACCATTCGTAAAGATTGAGAGAAGAAACTTTTAGGGTTTGTCATCTTAATCATTCCACGAATCATAAGCTCAGCAGCATTAAAGTCTGCTATTACTCCATCGTGCAAGGGACGAATAGTTGTGATATTATCGTGTGTACGACCATGCATTTGCCTAGCTTTTTGACCAATAGCAATAAGTTTTCCAGTACGTTGATTGATAGCGACGATACTTGGCTCGTCAACCACAATCTTATCATTTTGAATTATAAGAGTATTTGCAGTACCTAAGTCAACTGCTATATCTTGAGTAAAGAATGAAAAAAATCCCATTTTGTTTTGTTTTAAGTGTTAATATAGCATTTTTAGTGTTTAAAGTGCCTTAGGGAGGTGAACAACATAGCCATAGAATTCTTATTACAATACTCAATAGAGTCAACATCTCTGATTGACCCTCCTGGCTGAATAATAGTATCTACCCCCTCGTTATGAGCTATCTCTACACAATCTGCAAACGGAAAAAAAGCGTCTGATGCCATGCACGCACCTTTTAAAGAGAACTCAAAAGACTCTGCCTTAGCAATAGCTTGTTTCAAGGCATCTACACGAGATGTCTGCCCTATTCCACTGCTGATAAGAGTTTTGTTTTTTGCAAATACAATAGCGTTGCTTTTAGAGTGCTTTACTATGATATTTGCAAAGATTAAATCATCCATTTGATCTGCACCAATAGTCTTTTCAGTAACAGTTACAGGCTCACCATCTACGCCACCAACTTTTGAG
>CAMQVM010000173.1 GCA_947038135.1 uncultured Rikenellaceae bacterium | reverse complement strand
GGTGACTCTACATTTACTCACTCAGGAATAACAGGGCTTATTGATGCTGTAAATAGCAGGTCGAATATAACTGTTATAATATCTGATAACCTTACTACAGCTATGACTGGTGGGCAAGACTCGGCAGGAACAGGTAAGCTTGAAGATATATGTATGGGTATAGGTGTAGCTCCTGAGCACGTTAGAGTAGTTGTGCCGCTACGTAAAAATATCGATAGTATTATTGATGTTATGCGTGAGGAGATTAATTATAATGGTGTGTCGGTTATTATTCCTCGTCGAGAGTGTATCCAAACCCTAAAGAAAAATGCTAAAAAGAGAGCTAAATAATGAAATTAAATATAATACTTTCAGGGGTAGGAGGGCAAGGTATCCTCTCTATTGCAGCCGTAATTGGTCATGCTGTCCTTAAAGAAAATCTATATGTTAAGCAGGCTGAGGTGCATGGCATGAGTCAGCGTGGTGGTGATGTACAGTCGAACCTTCGTATCTCGTCTGAGCCTATATTTTCAGATTTGATATCTAAAGGTGATGCTGATATCATCATATCGCTTGAGCCTATGGAGGCACTTAGATATAAGCACTACCTAAAGCCTACGGGGTTTTTGGTGACTAACACAATACCATTTGTTAATATATCTACCTATCCAGCAATGGAGCAGATAAATAGTGAGCTTGGTGCTATGGCAAATGTGGTGATGTTAGACCTTGAGTCTATTGCTAAAGATGTAAATGCGGCAAGAGCTACCAATATGGTGCTTTTGGGTGCTGCTTCTCACTTTCTTAATTTAGAGTTTGAGAAGATTGAGCAGGGGGTAATAGAGATTTTTGCTCGTAAGGGCGAGAGTGTGGTCGAGAGTAATCTTCTAGCTCTTAGAGCTGGACGTGAAAAGGCTGCTGAGCAGATCGTTAAATAGATAAATTAAAGAGTGTAATGATAGATAGAATATTTAGTACCGAGCAGGTGGATAGCGTAACTAGTGGGTTTGGTATCACCGATTTAGAAAATGCTACTATTGGTCAATGTGCTGCTGTGGCGCAGAGGCTTCAAGAGGTTACAGGTGTGCCTTTTGTGCGTATGGATCAAGGAGTGCCAGGGTTAGAGCCTTGTGCAGTGGGGCGTGAGGCTGAAAAGCTTGCGCTTGATACTAATGTAGCATCAGTGTATCCTGCTCCTGACGGTATTGCTCCTTTAAAGAGTGCGGCACAAAAGTTTGTTAAGGCATTTATGGATATAGATGTTAATGCTGCTGGATGTGTTCCTGTTACTGGGTCGGTCACTGCATCGTTTGGTGCATTTTTGGCTTGCAACCAGTGTCAAGAGGGTAAAGATACTGTTCTTTTTATAGATCCAGGCTTTCCTATTCAAAAGTCGCAATTGCGTGTTATGGGTGGTAAGTTTAGCTCTTTTGATATCTATGAATATAGGGGCGAGGCGTTGAAAAATAAGCTTGAAGAGATGTTAAAGGTAGGTAATATATCATCTATAATATACTCTAACCCAAATAATCCTGCATGGATATGTCTTACAGAGCAAGAGCTGCAAATTATTGGTGAGTTGGCTACTAAATATGATGTTGTAGTGCTTGAAGATTTAGCATATTTTGATATGGACTCTCGTAAAGATTTAGGTAAGCCATATCAAGCTCCTTTTCAAGCTACCGTAGCACGCTATACAGATAACTACATCCTTATGCTATCTGCATCAAAGATATTTAGTTATGCAGGTCAACGTAGCGCTTTTATAGCTATCTCTGATAAGCTTTTTACACGTAACTTTCCGCTTTTTGCTGCACGTTATGGTGGGGTAGGGCAGTTTGGTAGCACATTTATTAATGCTATACTATATATGATAACCTCAGGTACTACTCATACCACTCAATATGGCTTGACTGCTATGTTAGAAGAGAGTGTAGCTGGAAACATCGACTTTAGAGCTACGGCGGGCGAGTATGCTAGGCGTGCAAAAAAGATGAAAGAGGTGTTTATAAGTAATGGCTTTCATATAGTATATAGTAAAGATGTAGATGAGGAGATTGGCGATGGCTTTTTCTTCTCGATAGGCTACAAAAATTTCAGTGGTGGTAGGCTTATGCGTGAGTTTATACACTTCGGGGTTAGTTCTATATCGTTGACCACCGCAGGAAGTCTGCAAAATGGTATCAGAGCGTGTGCCTCTCGTATGACCGATGAGGTTGTAGAGTTGCTAGCTGAAAGGTTGGCTATGTTTAACGAATTTCACTCATAGAGGCTTTGGCTTCGTTAATAGATATATAGTATGATTTGGAACAGAGCAAAAGAGTGTATGTCACGCGAGGATATGAGGCTTTTACAGGGTAAGAGGTTACATAAAATTGTGTCGCACGTATATCATAATACACCATTTTACAGAGCTAAGATGCAGCAGATGGGTATCACACCATCAGATATAGTTACAATAGATGATATCGTAAAGCTGCCTTTCACCACTAAGCAAGATTTGCGAGATAACTATCCTTATGGGTTATTTGCAAAGCCTATGTCTGAAATAGTGCGTCTTCATGCCTCTTCTGGAACTACGGGTAAGCCTACGGTTGTAGGGTATACACGTCGTGATATAGAGATATGGTCTGAGATGCTAGCACGTTGCTTTTCGGCATATGGTGCATCAAAAGATGATATCTTTCATGTAGCGTATGGTTATGGGCTGTTTACGGGTGGTTTAGGTATACATTATGGTATTGAAGAGCTTGGTGGTACTGTAATACCAGTATCTAGTGGAAATACAGCAAAGCAGCTTCAACTGCTTCATGACTTTGGTCCTACTGCTTTATGTTGCACGCCATCTTATGCGTTGTATTTAGCCGATGCCATTGAGAAGAGTGGTATCGATAAGAGTGAGTTTAAGTTAAAAATCGGTATCTTTGGTGCTGAGCCTTGGACTAATGCCATGCGTAAAGAGATAGAGCGTAAATTGAACATTAAAGCGTTTGATATATATGGTCTTAGTGAAATTATGGGTCCAGGGGTTTCGTATGAGTGTAGCGAGCAGTGCGGGTCGCATATTGTTGAAGATCACTTCGTGCCTGAAATTATTGACCCTATCACTTTAGAGCAGCTGCCATATGGCGATGAGGGTGAGCTTGTGTTTACCACTGTTACTAAAGAGGGGCTTCCGTTGATTCGTTATCGTACCAAAGACTTAACTACTCTTAATGAGGAGCCTTGTAAGTGTGGGCGTACCAATGTTCGAATGAGTAAAATTACAGGTCGAAGCGATGATATGCTTATCATTAGGGGGGTGAATGTTTTTCCATCTCAGGTAGAGAGCGTTATACTTGAAATGGAAGAGGTAGAGCCTCACTATATGCTTACCATTAATAGAATAAATAATCTTGATGTTTTAACTATTGAGGTAGAGGTTAGCGAAGAGTTTTTTAGCGATGGCATAACAAAAATGCTGGAGCTTAAAAAGCGTATCTCTCACCGTATTCAAAGCGTGCTGGGTATATCGGCCGATATAAAGCTTGTTGAACCGCAAAGCCTAGAGCGTTTTGAGGGTAAGGCTAAGCGTGTAGTAGATAATAGAGTACTTTAAAATATAGCTTATGAAGATTAAACAGCTATCTATCTTCCTAGAGAATAAGGCAGGTAGAATTAATGATATGGTAAATGTCCTTAAAGATGCAGACATTAACATGATGGCTTTCTCGCTTGCTGAAAGTGAAGAGTTTGGTATAATGCGTATAATAGTATCTGATACTGAGAGGGCAGTAGATACTCTAAAGGCTAATAAGTTTACAGTTAGTATAACTGAGGTTATCTGCTTGAAGATAGATGATAGTGCGGGGGCTATGGCTGCTGTGCTTGATTGCTTGACTCCTAATGGTATATTTATTGAGTATATGTATGCTTTTTCGCAGTGTAGCAGTGCTTATGTTGTGTTGCGTCCTACTGATGTTGATGGATGTGTTGAGGTGCTTAAAAAGGTTGATTGTAAATTCATATCCTCTTTTGAAGAGTAGGGTTGGTTGTTGAGTGCTTTGCTTGCTAAGTGCTTGCTGGTGCTTGTGAAAATAATTTAGTATATAAAGAGTGTCTGAAAGGATGCTCTTTTTTTTGATGAAAAGTATATTAATAGGTGTGAGAAATTGCGTACGTACCTAGATTAATTATAGAGTATCAATTTTGTGTCTTTGCCGAATAATCAGCCAGCTCCCGAAGGGAGCCACCAAGTGCCTAAGGCGCGTAGGTGCTTTTTGCGAGCTCTTTAGAGCGCCGCTTTTTTTTAATAAAAACCATACCTAAATAGTTGAACATAAGTGTATTTAAAGTTTTGCGAATCTCCCTATCTAGAGGTCTATAAGAGTTAACCTTTAATGCTGGTTTATAATGATATTTTGCTAAGTTTAAAGCAATAATTACATGGCAAAGCGTTTTTTAATATAAAAAAATAATTTTGCACCACCAAAAGCAGCTAACAACCCAAGGCAGGTGCCCCACATTACATCAAGAGGG
>CAMQVM010000172.1 GCA_947038135.1 uncultured Rikenellaceae bacterium | reverse complement strand
CCAATCTATACGTTCATCTAAAACTGTAGAAGCAATAAAAACACTACCTTTATCGTCTATATTTATCGAGAGCGATGATACAAATGATAATATAGTAGATATATATAAAGACGTAGCAGATATTTTAGATGTTGATATAGATATATTACAACATCATATTTTTAACAATTTTAAAACAATATTTCAAGATGAGTTTTTACGAACGAACAGAACTTTTAGTAGGTAACGATAATATAGAGAGGCTCAAGTCTTCAAATATCCTCATTGTGGGTGTTGGAGGTGTTGGAGGGTATGCGGCAGAGATGCTAGCACGTGCCACGGTTGGAAGCATAACACTTGTAGATGCAGATACAGTGTCTGAGTCAAATATTAATCGCCAGCTTATAGCGCTTCACTCTACAGTTGGACGCTCTAAAGTAGCAGTGTTGGCAGAGCGTTTATTAGATATAAACCCTCAAATAAAGCTTACTTTAATAGAGAAATTTGTGCAGTCGGAAGATATTGCAGATATATTATCAAGTCAGAAATATGATTATATAGTAGATGCAATAGATACCATCACTCCCAAAATAGAGCTTATACGTCAATCATTAGAGGCTAAAATACCTATTGTTAGCTCAATGGGCGCAGGTGCAAAAGTCGACCCAACCAAGCTAGAGGTGTGCGATATATCTAAAACGCACCACTGTCCTTTAGCTCATGCCATTCGCAAAAGGTTACATAAAATAGGTATTCGCAAGGGTTTTACTGCTGTATTTTCGGGAGAGATACCTGTTCCTGATAGCACTATATTATGCAATGAGCAGAACAAAAAATCTAATGTAGGTACTATATCTTACTTACCACCACTTTTTGGTATTGGGTGTGCTAGTGTTGTTATTAAAAATATAACTAAATTATAGAGTTATCAATAAAGCACCCTAAATTGTGAACTGCTGTTGCATTTTAGGACTTAGTATTCAGTCATATACTAAAGTATACTCCTGTGTCCTAACTCTTAATTCTTTGCCTTACATAGATTTATAGGCGGTCTCATCCAGCTTATACCTTTTTTAGTTTTACAGGCAACATCAAATTATAAATGGCGGTTTACAAAACTAAGTTTTGAGAACCGCCATTATATTAAACTTTCAAAAACATCTTTTTCTTATAAAGAAAATAGAGAAACATCCAACAGATAAAAACATATCCTAAGGCAGATATGAATGGCTGGGCAGATTCGGGAAATAAGCTTTGCACTCCTCCAAAAAAGAAGTATGATATACCTGCAAAGTTAATAAATACTTGTGCTAAATATATGCTTATTGAGTTCATTCCTATAACCTTAAAAAATAGTATACCTGATTTTTTACCCTTTACATCAATAACAAAATAGAAGAGTGTGAATAGTAAAAAAGATAAACCTCCAACTAGGCATACAAAAGAGCTACTCCACATATTTTTGTTAATAGGGAAAGAAGTACCCCATAATATACCCACTCCTACAAGTGTTAGACCCAACAGCAACATATAGATGCTCTTCCTTTCAGGTGACATATCTGTACCCTTTACAATATCACCTGCTGACATACCTAATAGTGCAGTAGCTATTGCTGGAATTATTCCTGCCAAGCCTTCAGGGTCATGTACTGTGTAATATAATTTACCTGGCAGCAAAAGCTGGTCTATATAACAACCAATCCAGCCACTCATACTAAAAATATCGTTTGGTGGTACTATTTCTGGGTTAGGAACAAAAACTATTAAAACCCAATATAGTATTAAAATAATGGGGATAAGTGCAATTCTAACAATTTTTTCAACTCCAATGTATATAAAAGATGCGAACATCCATGCAACTCCAATGCGTCCTAGCACGCTTGCAAAACGGAAATCATCGAAATTAAATTGTAATAATCCATTATATACACACCCTAATAAAATTAAAGTTAGTCCCCTGCGAAATACATTGAATACAATATTTTTTTTTGCTACTCCTTGTGATATTTTTTTCGCAAAGGAAAAAGGAAAAGAGATACCAGCAATAAATAAAAACAGTGGAAATATCATATCAAAAAAGGTAAATCCATGCCATGAAGCATGTTTCATTTGCTGGGCAAGCACCTCTGTAAAAGCATTGGGAAACAGTGTGTATATGGCAGCGAAGATACCTGAGCCTCCCATAATAAAAAACATATCGAAACCACGCAGGGCATCCAGTGACTCTAAACGTACATTACCTTTTTTTTCCATTGATGATTTTTTATGGTTATTTAAGTTTTATATTTTCATAAAAGTTTATTTTAACTCTATTGAAAATAGTTATTTGTACTGTAAAGGTAGTAATAAATAATGATATTATCAAGTAAAATTCATAAATTTACTCATCCCATACCTCCATGCCTTTATTATTAAGACCTTTTATTTCAGATGGGCGAAAATTAGGATTTTTAACACCTCTCTTTTTCTGTGCTGTATAATCATCAAGTATTGTAAACGCCACCTTTGAAAGCAGCAAAATAGCAGCTAAGTTCAGTGTGGTCATAACAGCCATTGTCAAATCAGCTAGAAGCCATACAGCATCTAATGATGCCATGGCTCCTACAAATACCATCATAGCAGCTGCTATTCTATATATAAGTAGCCACTGTTTTTTTTGTGTCACAAAGCGAATATTAACCTCCCCATAGTAGTAGTTTCCTATAACAGAGCTGAATGCAAAAAAGATAACCATTATAGATATTAAATAGTTTCCTAAATTTGAGCCAATAGCATCTCCTACAGCTAGTTGTGTAAGCTCAATACCTTTTATTGAACCATCGATTGTAGTTCCCGAAACAAGCACAATAAAAGCGGTACAGCTACAAATTATTATGGTGTCGGTAAAAACGCCTAACATTTGAACAAAACCTTGCTTTACTGGGTGGTCAACATCTGCAATAGCAGCAGCATTTGGAGCAGAACCAACACCCGCTTCATTAGAGAACAATCCTCGCCTAACTCCCTGCATAACAGCTGCTCCAAAAGCCCCAGCCGCCATCTGTTTAAACCCCATTGCCTCTCCTATAATATCATATAATATTGATGGTAGCTTTTCTATATTTATAGCCACAATAATAAAAGATAAAAGTATGTATGCCAATGCCATAACAGGTACTATTATAGATGATACTTTAGCAATACGATTAACTCCACCAAATATAACTAATATGGTAAGAATTGTAGTAACAATAGCCACAATAATATTATCTACACCTAGAGTTGTTTTAAGCGATAATGCAATAGTGTTAGTTTGAACAGAGTTGAAAACTAAACCAAAAGTCACAATTGTCACAATCGAAAATATAACCCCCATAGCTCTACTGTTCAGCCCCTTTTGCATATAATAAGCTGGACCTCCAATATAGTTTGCACCATCATGTGATTTATATGCCTGTGCAAGTGTTGACTCTATAAATGATGTTGCACTACCCACCAAAGCAATAGCCCACATCCAAAAGACAGATGCAGGTCCTCCAATAGCAACAGCGGTGGCTACACCTGCCATATTGCCAGTGCCAACTCGTGAGGCGACCGAGATACTAAATGCCTGAAAAGAGGATATTGATCTCTTTCCATCACTCATTTTTGGCTTGTCGTTAAGCGATTTTATGCTCTCTTTGAAATATCTAAACTGTACAAAACGTGTTCGGATAGTAAAGAACACCCCAGTTCCAATAAGTAAAGCAATAAGAAAATAGCCCCAAACAATGTTGTTAACAGACTCTAAAAGATAATTGAAGCTTTCCATCAATGTGATATTTTATAATTATTATTTTTGCTACAAAAGCAAGGTAAAGTTAACATTTTTTTTCATATAAAACTACTTTTAGCACAAAGTTTTATCTTTATAGAATATAACAAAACTATAATTATTTTGAGTTGTAGGTAGTAGTTTATAAAATATTTGGTGTAAAGAGTTGATAATAAAGATTGCGAGTCATTTTTATTTATGTATATTTGTATTCAATATTAAATATTTAAACTAATGAATAGTCTGAAAAAACGGGTAAATACGATACTAAATGGTGATAGTGATAACTGGTGGAGCATTAACGCAAAGACAATAATAGCTATATTAGTAGCTATAAATATTGCCTATGTGATATTTGAACCGCTAAATATATTCAGTAATATTCAACATATATTAGCACTATTATCATATATATCGGCAACATTTTTTTGTGTAGAATATATATGTAGAATATGGGTGTCTCCGCTATCCTACCCTTATCTAAGTGCTCATGGTGCTAGAGTTAAATATATAATATCTTTTTATGGAGTTGTAGACTTTATATCTATAATTCCTTTTATCGCTCCTATGTTATTGACAGCAGATAGCGAAATATCTGCATTAATTAATGTATCTCGAATATTTTTGATATTAAAAACTATTAGATACTCAAAGGCATTTTCTCTTTTACGAAGTGTTGTTAAAGAGGCAAAGCAGGAGCTATTGATAACTCTTAGTTTATCTGCATCGGTTATAATATTCTCA
>CAMQVM010000171.1 GCA_947038135.1 uncultured Rikenellaceae bacterium | reverse complement strand
AACCATACCTAAATAGTTGAAAATAAGTATATTTAAGGTTTTGCGAATCGCCCTAAATAGAGATTTTTATTAACAATATAAAGATAGATTGGGTGATAATACATATTTTATTAACTTTGCACTATCAAATAAAATTAGCAACTGTTAAATAAATTATAATATGCTTATGAACGTTAAAGAAATTGTTGACAACCAACGAATATACTTTAAAAGTGGAGAGACAAAAAGCTACTCTTTCAGAAAATATGCACTGTTACAGCTGAAAAGAAACATAGAAGAATATAAAAATGATATTTCTACGGCACTATGGAAAGATTTACGCAAATCTGAATTTGAAGCTTACCTTACCGAGATAGCAGTTGTAACAAGCGAGATAGGATGTGCGTTAAAAAATCTGAAAAAATGGATGAAGGCTGAGAGAAAGAGTACTCCTCTTATTTCATTTCCATCTTCGAGCAAAATAGTTAAAGAGCCCTATGGTGTAGTGTTGATTATCTCGCCATGGAACTATCCTTTTCAGCTTGTCATGTCGCCACTTATTGGAGCAATAGCAGCAGGAAACTGTGTTGTAATCAAGCCATCACCTAGTGCGCTAGCTACACGAAATATTATGGATGTGATAATATCTAAATCGTTTGATAAAAGGTATATCGCACTAATCAATGCAGATAATGAAAATACTAACCTGCTACTAAAAGAGCCCTTTGATTATATAATGTATACTGGTGGGGTAGAGTATGGAAAGAACGTTATGAGGGCAGCAGCTGAGTACCTTACACCTGTAACCTTGGAGCTTGGGGGTAAAAGCCCATGTATTGTCGACTCAGATGCTAATTTAAAAGTGGCTGCTCGAAGAATAATTTGGGGAAAGCTGCTTAACTGTGGTCAAACCTGTATTGCACCCGATTATTTAATGGTTCATACTGCGGTTAAATCGCAACTTGTAAAATATTTGATAACTGAAATAACTAATCAATTTGGCGATGATGCAATGTTAAGTCCAGATTATCCAAGAATAATAAATACAGCTCAATATGATAGGCTAGTTTCACTTTTGAAAGATGGTGATATAATCGAAGGAGGGCAAACAGATGACAAACAGCGCTATATAGCTCCAACACTACTCGAAAATGTAACTCTTGACAGTAAAACTATGCAAGAGGAGATTTTTGGACCAATATTACCTATTATAGAGTTTGATACTTTAACAAAAGCTATCGACTATATAAATAGCAATGAAAAGCCTTTAGCACTATATTATTTCGGTGAAAGCAGCAAAAATGCTAATTTAGTGATCTCTACAACATCCTCAGGAGGTGCTTGTATAAATGATTTAATAATGCAGGCTGCCAATCCTAATGTTCCATTTGGAGGTATTGGTAATAGCGGAATGGGAGCATATCATGGCAAGTACAGCTTTGATACATTTTCTCACAGTAAGGCTGTAATCAAAACAACAACAGCATTCAATATAGATATGAAATTTGCACCGTACAAAAACAAGCTATCCATTTTAAGTAGGGTATTTAAGTAACCTGCTGTTTTTGAGGTTCTACAAATTTAGTTTTATGCAAACGGTTTTATATTAGGTAGTTAACCTGCTATGAAACTATTGCAAAATCGTGAACTGCTTATAGACTAATTTCCAGCACATTACCTCATTACTTATTACTTGAAAAAAAAGCAGACTTGAATATTAAATTCAGGTCTGCTTTTATATTTTACACTGCTCTTAATTAGGCTAATTCGCAAAACCTCGGTTTTGAGAATCGCCCTAATTATGTAGTATTTGTTTCGTTTTGTGAATACTACTAGGTTTATTTATCTACAAATCTTCATCCTTAATAAACTCAGGCGAAACATATTCAAAGTCTCTTTTAAGCTTGAATTGAAGATATGTTATAGGTTTCTTTTCAGCTAAATATATCTCTTCATAAGTTGTTTGAAGAGCTGTTACAGATTCGGGTACCGCCCCATCCTCTGCATTATATATATCCATGTTTGCAACTAACTGCTCTAAGCCATTTTTGCTAATCACCTCTTTGGTATAAAGGTGTAGATGGTCGCTGTCTGTCTTTAAATTAACCGTGCCATCTTCACTCAAAAACTTTGAGTACTGGTTTAAAAAACTGGCTCCAGTAAGGCGTTTCTTTATCCTATTTTTCTTTAGCTGAGGGTCTGGAAAAGTGATCCATATCTCAGAGATCTCGTTTTGAGCAAAAAATGAATCTATCTGCTCTATGCGTGTTCTTATAAATGCCACTGTTTCTATATTTTCATCGGTTGCAGTGCGAGCACCACGCCACATACGTGCACCCTTAACATCTATACCAATAAAATTTTTATCAGGAAACCTCTTTGCTAAACCTATAGTATATTCACCTCTACCGCATCCAAGCTCTAGTACAATTGGATTGTCGTTTCCGAAAAAATCACTGTTCCAATGCCCCTTAAGCTTGTAGTCTTTGTTAAACACCTCTTCAAAAAAGGGTTGAATCATACAGCGAAATGTTAAGTTTTCCTTAAATCTTTTAATTTTATCTTTGCCCATATCTATATATAAATACTTTTATTATTTTATTACTATACCAATCAAATTAACCTTTGCCACATCGTTAGGAGTAGCATTTGTAACCTTGATTTTATACCCTCCCAAGTCATCAAACTGAGCGCCTGTAACTAGCCTTAACTCACTTTTGCTTTCGTTGCTATAACTGCTCATGTCGTTGCTTAGGTGGAAAGTGTAATCTCTCTTCCATAGCTTTTTCGAGGGAGAGATAATTTCAAAAGTTATAGTTATGTCGCTATCTTCAACTGCGTGGTTTACCAGCAGAATAATATCAGACCCACTGCTTTTTTCTTTATTTATATAAAAAAAGTCACTGGTCTTTCCACTTTCCCACACCCCATTGTTGAATGAGTCGTATGCACTGAATTTTGGATATGTGCCACCACACCCAACAAAAGTGAATATTAATAACATATATAATATGTTATATTTTTTAAGATATGATAGTGTCATTTAACTAATTAAATCTATTGTTTTCCACCTTTATCCTCACCACCCTGTGGTCTTGGACCTCTGCGAAATCCATTATTGCGACGGTTACGGTTTCTGTTGTTATTGACGTTTGTTCCCTCAGTGCTGTTACTCTCTGTACCACTGCTTGCAGCTGTAACGTTACCCTCATGTGATTTATGTTCCTGTGGAGCACTTGAAGCGAGTGGTGTATTATTGTCTTGAGATACATTTGCGTTGTCACCTCTACCTCTTCTTCTATTATTATTAGTATTATTGTACTCTCTTTTCTCAGTACTCTCTACTCTTGGTTTGTCGCCATCACGAGGCTCTCTACGTGGAGATCTCTCTCTACGGTCGTTACCACCTTGCTCATTGCGTTTAGAATTTGGTCCTCTACGGTTATTTTTACGGTTATTACCCATTTTGCTGTCAAAGCGAGTTAAACTCTCTTGCTCAATAACATCTTTGTAATCGACAGTCGCAGGTGCTTCTACCTCTATATTAAGCTTATCAACCTTAATGCCCTTTTTGTTCAGCTTAATAATCTCTTTTACTCTATCAGTTGATATAGTTGTGTAGTTTGCCATTACATGAGTGTCTGAACTAAAAGACATCTCTTTTTTGAATATATCATTTTTTACATGATAAAATCTGCCATCAATAGTTTCTAATGGTTCAGTGATCTTAGGAAATGCTTTACGTTCATGTACATAAGCGTCAACCTCATAGTTTAAGCAGCATTTTAGTTTGCTACACTGTCCAGCAAGCTTTTGTGGGTTAAGAAGAATCTCTTGAAAGCGTGCAGAATTTGTTGTTACAGATACAAAGCTAGATATGAACGATGCACAGCAAAGTTCCCTACCGCATGATCCTATACCTCCAATACGTCCAGCCTCTTGACGAGCACCTATCTGCTTCATCTCTACACGTATTTTGAATCTATCAGCGAGTATTTTTATCAGCTCTCTAAAGTCAACCCTCTCATCTGCAATATAATAAAATATAGCTTTTAGTCGATCTGCTTGATACTCTACATCTCCAATTTTCATGTTTAGACCCAGTTCTGCCGTTATCCTACGTGTGTCTATCATTGTTTGGTGCTCCATGGCTATTGCCTCTTGCCACTTCTCAATATCGTATGATTTAACTTTTCGGTATACCTTTTTAAACTCAGTACCATCATGTCTAAAACCTATCTTGCGCATCTGCTTAACTACCATGTCGCCTTTAAGAGATACAACACCAATATCGTGACCTGGTGATGATTCAACTGTTACAATATCACCTATCTCAATAGGTAGGTTGTTGCAGTTCATAAAAAAACCTTTACGGGTGTTTTTGAACCTTATTTCATATAGCTCATTTTGTGTTGAAGCACCATATTCTGATAGCCAGTCGTATGTAGATAGCTTGTTACAGCCACTACCACAGCTTTTTACATTTTTACCTTTTATGCCGTTCTCTTCCTTATCTTGGAATGCACAGCCTCGTTCTA
>CAMQVM010000170.1 GCA_947038135.1 uncultured Rikenellaceae bacterium | reverse complement strand
AGGGAGCCACCAAGCGCCTAAGGCGCGTAGGTGCTTTTTGCGAGCTCTTTAGAGCACCGCTTTTTTTAAAAAAGCGTAAATAAAAATTGTATTACCCCAAAAAACAGCTATAAGTTCTGTTTTCGGGGTAGTTTATTAATAAAAACCACACCTAAATAGTTGAAATAAGTATATTTAAGGTTTTGCGAATCTCCCTATGATAGATAGAATATACTCTAGAGTGAAATTAATATATACTCTAGAGTGAAATTAATATATACTCTAGAGTGAAATTAATATATAGTGTCAAAAACAATTTAATACACAAAGATGCTGTTTCTATTGAAAAAATAGTATCTTTGCATAATATTCAGTGTTTGTCTATTGAACTACTTTGATTGATGGGCATGATGTATTAAATAATTAAAGTATTAATTTAAAATTTTCCAAATGAATAATTCTAGAATTTTCAGAATCCTTACACTATCTTTTATTATGGTAGTTAGTGTTTTAGGGTGTAAAAAGAGTAACAAAACTGGTGATCCTATTGATCCAGCAGATGAGAATTTTACTATTAATGTAACTATGCCGTCGGATGATACAAGTGTTGTGACTCGTGATGGTGCTGCTAACGAGGTTGCAATTAAGAGCGCTAGTGTTATAATCTATGCAGATGATAAAGCGGCTACTATGCCGAAATTCAAAACTGACATTGCAGAAAGTGGCATTACTGCTGGTGTTGGAAACAGCATGATTTTAAAAATTTTTAAAGACAAAAGCATTGTTGCAGGAGATGTAGTGCACGTTATTTTTAATAAGCAGTTAGCAAATTTGAATGTTCAGCAAGGTGAGCTTATAGAGAAATTGAAGCTTACAGGTGCTGGAGATGGTGTTGTGACAGGTCCGTTTACTAATGGTCTTGTCAATTTATCTGATGGTTTACCTATGTATGGTAAAGGTTTTTGGGTTGATGGTGCGACTAATATAAGTGTACATCGTGGTGTTGCTAAGGTGCAGTTGCAGCTTGTTTTGAGTACAGGTGTTAATCATGTTGCAGGTACATTTGGTAAGGGTTATACTACTGCAAATACAACATTTAAGTTATATCAATTGTCTGATGCTGGTTATATTAATGCTGCAGAGGTTTCTACTACTGTTTCAGAGGCTGTTAGTGTGGCAGATGGTGGTGATATTAAACACCCCTCGGCACAATCAGGAGATAATTATACAGGAGCAAATTATATTTTTGCTTATCCTTATGCAAAGCGTACTATTGGTGCTTCACCTATCTCTCTTGTGGGTAATAATGAGTCACGTTTTGAACGTTTAGCAATGATAATGAAAAATACGTTTAATGGCAAAACTGTTTATCATCGTTTAGATATTTGTGATCCATCAAGTAAAATATATTATGATATTGTTAATAACCATCACTATATTATAAAGCTTCGTGAGGTTAGTGGAGATGGTTACAATGATGCTACTACGGCATTAAACCACCCACCGAGTAATGTTCGATATGATGTAATAGTTGAGGACGAGGGAGATGTCGTTATAACTAATGGTCAATATGTTTTAAATGTTGATACTAAAGAGGATTATTTTGATGTAGCTAAAGCAAGTTCAAAGATATTGTTAGCTAAGGTTAATCGTGTGGAGTCGATAGGTGCGGGTATTCCTGCTGAAACAACTTTCGAAGCTAGTTTAAGTGGATTAAGTGTAAGTACTGCTGCAAGTGCATTGACTTTTGAGCTTGGCGATGTTCCTGTAGCATTAGGTAAAGAGGTGAAGAGTTTAAATTTAAATGTGTCTGACGGAGGAGGTGTTGGAATGGCAAAGTTTAGATATAATGCAAAGTTAGGTAGCATAGTTTATCAGAGCACTCCGATTACTTTAAACTCTAACTTTGGTGTTGTGTATGCAAAGATGGCTGGTGAGACATTGACCTTTAAAGTGTCGAGCACCTCTGCTGAATGGACGGTTAAGTCTAATGCATCATCATGGGCAAGCCCTAGTAAAAATGGTACGGGCTTTACTGTGAGAGTTTCAGGGCTAAGTTCTAGTTTTCGTACAGCTGAGATAACAGTAAGTAACCCTGCAGGTGAAAATAACCAAGTAGGCGAGAGTATTGTTGTCACTATTACCCAAGAGATTGAATTGCCTATTTTTGCAGATCGTAACGTTGGTACCTCATGGGATATTCCTGCAGATGATATAAATGCGTTATGTTTACCAGCGAATAGTAAGCCTGTTAACCCAGCAATATGGGCAACAGAAACTCCAAGAAGATGGTTTAGTGTAAGTGAGTCAAATACACAGTGTAAGAATTGGGGTTATCAAGGAAAAACGTGGCGACTGCCCACAAAAAAGGACTTTGATAATCTTGTAGCCAGCGGAAAATTGAAAGAGGGTCATGGTTATCACAAAGCAGCTAAGCTTGTGCAGAGTGATGGATCGACGGTTTACTTTCCTTTGGTTGGGACTACTTACGATCCTAACCTCGTGTACTCCTTCTTCTGGTCTAGCGATTATGGTGATCCTCGTTCGCCAGGACTCAGACTCTACAGTGGTTCATGTGATGTGATAGGCAACGTTAAGTACTCAGGCTGCTCTGCCCGCTGTGTGCTCTAGTTGTTCGGTGATCATAGTTTTGGTAGTTTTCAGCGTTACATAGGATATAAACAGCCCCTATTGATAAAATATTTTATCAATAGGGGCTGTTTATATTTGACAAACACCACCAAACCCAAAAGCAAGTAAGGCAAAGCAAGCAAGTAAAACAAAGCATGGAGGTTAAGATTATCCCCTTTAAAAAGGGAATACCCAAACTTTTGCGAGAAACTCCGTTTCTCTAACCCTGCATAGAAAATATAATATAAGCCTTAAGTACAGATAACATAACCCCAAAACAGATAAACAAAAAGTGCGCATCAATAAAATCAATGCGCACTTTCTTAAACCTAAAATAAACCTAAAACAAACTACTGCTTATCCTTATACTTCTCAATTTGCTTCTTAAGAGCATCAATACAATCATCGGTAGCCTCCTCAAAACTCTTACTCTTCCGCTCAGCAAAGAGCTTATCTCCTGGAACCAATATAGTTATCAACACAACTTTATTTCCGTGCTCAATATCCTTGTCTAGCTTAAGTACTACCTCAGCAGTTGTAATCTTATCTAATAGTCTCTCTAATTTCGATAATTTAGTCTCTATAAATTGCGTAAGCTGTAGAGACGCGTCAAATTTTACTGATTGAATTTCGATGGTCATAATCTTTTCTCCTCTAATTTTAAGTGTGGTGCTACCACACAAATTTAACCTTATTAACATTAACTAGTGAGCCTTTGCTCGGTATAAAGATAGATATAATAAAATTAAATTGCAAATATTTTAAGTATTATTTTTACTATTTTTTATAAATAGAGCAAAACAGATTCATAATAGTTACAATATCTGTTAATTACGTGCTATAACCATTTTTTACGTTTTAGCATCCAATAGATTACCGAAGAGGTAAGTACCATTGCACCAATTGCCATGTGGTAGCCATACTTCCATGATAACTCAGGCATATACTTAAAGTTCATGCCGTAGATACTAGCTATCAATGTAGCAGGCATAAAGAATACCGATACCATAGTAAACAGCTTGGTGATGTTGTTTTGCTCAATGTTGATAAGACCCATAGCGGTATCTTGAAGGTAGTCGAGCCTATCAAGCCCAAAATCGGCATGGCTAAGCAGCGACACAATATCTTTAAGCATCATCTGAAGTCGTGGAAATGTGTCGTTGGGGAACCTGTCGCTACGCATAATGCTCGATAATACTCGCTGGCGGTCAAAGATATTCTCACGAAGCACCATACTGTTGTCTTGTAAGAGTGTAAGCCTACGCAGCATATCTTTGTCTACATTGCCCTCAAGGGTGATATGCTTGCCAAGGTGTCCTACCTGGCGTGATACCATCTCTATCATATCTGCGTCTAGGTCGATCCTTACCTCTAGCAGGGTTATAAGTATATGAAAACCCGTTGGATACTGCTTATAGTTTATCTGTATCTTCTTTGATGCCTCAGCAAAGGTCTTTGAGTCGAATGTACGCTCTGAGATAAGCACCCCCTCGCATAGCGCAAATGATACTGGGGCTATCTCAAAAGTGCGGTCAGACTGCGTAGGGAAGTTGGTGTTGCAATATACCACTCGCTCAGTTTCAGAGTAGCGTGATGAACTCTCAATCTCCTCTATCTGCTGGCGGGTTTGGAGGCTAAACTCCATATACTCTTCTACAGCTCGTCGCTCTTTTATTGTCGGATCAAACATATCGATCCATAAGATATCGTCGTAGCCTAGGTTGTCTAGTACTTTTACATCAACCTCTTTTACAACCTTATTGTATGATTTTAGATATAGTGTTATCATGGTGCTCCTCCGTTAAAGTTTTGTATATATGTGTTAATTGATGCTCTGGATAGAGGCTTTAAATGAACAATTTGTTATCGTCCATTGTAAGGGAGGATGGAGGTATTTTTTCAATGAATTTCCTTAACCCCATTA
>CAMQVM010000169.1 GCA_947038135.1 uncultured Rikenellaceae bacterium | reverse complement strand
CCCTTCGGGAGCTGGCTAATTCACAAAACCGAGGTTTTGCGAATCAGCCTAAATAGATTAATCTATCAAGCTAAGATATAATTTGCTATATGTTAGCGTTTGTGATATTTTTTGTGTCTTATTCTTTTATATACTCTTTCCTATATCATGTTAAGGTAGACAAAATGTGTTGAAAATTCAACTTAATAGTGAGTATTTAGAGCCTATTGACTTTAATCATTTTGCACTAAAGTGTATTTAGAAAAAAATTGGCTAGCGCTTTCAAAATCATAGTATTTATGCTTTAGTAGGTCTATTTTATAGTTCATTGGTAGGTGAACACCCCATTTTGAAAAATCCATAATATTGGGGGCTTTCTCTATTAATACTTCAAGCTTTTTATCAATGCTTTTTATGTAGCTTGGAAATTTGCTCCATATTTTAACTAAATTATCGGCCAGTATATCTATTTCGATCTTACTGCTACTTTCATCAATAGTGTTACTTATTCCTTGTAACTTAAATAGATAACTTATTGCACGGTTGGTTTTAGTGCCTGCAAAAGTATATAGTGAGCATTTTAAATCGCTATTTATAACTAGTGGTCTATGGTGTTCGGGGTCGATAACAAATGGTGAAAATAGCTTCCTTAACTCTGTTAGCTCAAGGGCGCTTGTGTCGTCTAGGTAGTCGAACTTTTGACTAGAAATGAGAATGTTGAACATCTTCTCTCTTATTATCGTGTCTATATTGCCACCACTACCAAAATACATCGGTTTTTTACCGTCATTGGCTGCAACAACCTCTATTCGGCAGTGTTGAATATCTATGTTCATTATCGTCCATACTCGTGCTGAAAGAAATAGGTTTTCGCCCTCTATTATCTGTGGTGAAAATGGTACATCACCAATTATGTTACTGTTATTGATAACTTTAAAGCTTTCTGTACTAGTAAATACAGTGTAAAAATCACGACTGTTTACTATGTATTCGCCCGTTACACCAATGATGATTTCTGACTGAATATGTTCAAGTATATCTACACTGATTAGGTGCTGTATAATCTCCTCAATCTCTTCTATGGCTATGTTTTTAAATGCAAAGTTAGATTTTAGCCTTTTGCATAGTTCGTTGTATTGGATACCTGAAAAACTCTTCACTATTGATAGAGTTTGGTGGAGTAGTATATCGTAGGGGCGTTGTACTATGTCTGGGTGCTCTATAACGCCCTCTTGGTGTAGCTCCCAACACGCAACAGCTTGGGTTAAACCCCATGGAGTAGTGGCATATAAAATTAAATTGCTTGGCTTGTTGTCCTTCCTGCCACTTCGTCCAACTCGTTGAATGAGCGATGAAATACTATTTGTTGCATCAATTTGTATAACCTTATCTACTGAGCCGATATCTATTCCGAGCTCTAAAGTAGAGGTGCAGGCGATGCTGAAATGGTGACGTACGCTATTTTTAGCAAAATATTCGATATACTCTCGTGTGTCTTTGTTGATTGATGAATGATGTGAAAAATAGTTGGTGTGCCCTCCTACACGGTTTGATATCTTAAGTAGCTTTACTGCCACCTCTTCGACCTTGCCACGGCTATTAGGAAATATTAAACATTTGCTGTTGCAGCTTTCGAGGTATAAGTCTTTCATTAACGGCAAAGGTAGCTCACTTGCGTGCGATGCAAAGTATCTAAAGTATGCGTCGATATCTTTCGCCGAGCGGTCGAGTAGCACCTTGGTGTTATCTGGTCTGCCTGTGAAGTCTTTCGCCTCGCTATAATCTCCAATAGTGGCAGATAGTCCAATAATGCTAAATTGAGAAGTGTTGATCTCTTGTAGCCTATGTAGTAGCGACTTTAGCTGCACTCCTCGGTCTGATCCTATAAATGAATGTATTTCATCTATTATAACATATTTCAAGTTTGCAAATAGCTGCTTGGCATCGTATGGCTTATTTACAAACATTGCCTCAATAGATTCAGGAGTGATCAATACAACCCCACTAGTATCTTTCAAAAGACGTTCTTTTTGTGATCTCTTCGCCTCGCCGTGCCATTTGGTTACCTTTACGTCAAGATGTTCACATAGCTTTTCAACACGATAAAATTGATCGTTTATCAATGCAATAAGAGGCGATATATATAGTACCTGTACCCCTGTTTCTGAAAAGTTTACCTTTGATAGTATTGGCAGAAAGGCAGCCTCAGTTTTCCCAGAGGCTGTCTTTGATGCTAATATATAGTTGTTGTCTGACTCAAGAATATACTTTATTGCAGCGGCTTGAATTGGGCGAAATTGCTCCCAACGCTGCTCTCGAATGTATTTTCGTATAGGTTCAGATAGTAAATTATATGGCATTATAGCTCATCTATTAAGTCTAATATATCGCTGTTTGGTCGCTCGTCAGTAATCTCTACACTGCTTAGTAGTGCTTTTTTGTCGAGAGATGGATTTTGACGTAGGATATTTAAAATATTCAAAAAGTCACGAATAACCTCGCGTGGAGTAAGAAACTCAGATGCGCCTGGTTTATTGAATATATCCTCCATAAATATTTGAATATCGTTGTCGGTAATATCCATTTGTACCTTATAGTTAAGCTCAAATATCGCTTTTAATCGCTGCAGTAACACAAATATCTCATTGTGGTTGAGAGGTAGAAGCTTTATTACTGGTTGTGAAAAGTCTCTAAATTCTAAAGTCTCAAACTTATTGCTTTCAAGCCTTGTTTTTAGAGCATTGTAGCTAAACATTCCTCGGCGTTCGTTTTCAAGCACCTCACGTGTGCCCGCAAAGTTAAATAGAAGATTGCTAACCTTGCCTTGGAAGCAGTCGTTATAGATGCTCAATATCTTTTCGTAGTTCTTTTCACGCATGGTTGATGTAGATATTTTGTAGAGGTTGATTGCCTCATCTAAGTTTACCATAAAGCCACTATATCCCATGCTTACAAACAGTCGACAGAAGTTTTTTAGCATATCATAGTAGTTTGTGTCATTTATGATTTCACGAACTCCTAAATCTTGTCTTGCCTCAGTTTTGGTTCTATATTCACCCTTTAACCACTTTAATGCACTGCGGCGAAGTTGCTCGTTATCATTTATATAGCCCTCATAATATTTCATTACAACCAATCCGAAGTCAAAACCACCAACATCTGTTAGCTCGTTGATAGTTTTGGTTATGTTGAGCTGTATGATGCTCATATATTTCTCATCACGGATATCTAACAGCGAGATGCCATTTTCATCTGCCGATTTTGTAATTATCTGCTCTATCCACTTTTCAAGTAGGGTTTGTAGTGCACCGCCCTCTGGTTTAGTTTGAATAGATATGTTCTCCATTAAGGCAGTATATAGTGCTACTGCTTTGCCATCGTTTGAATATAGTCTGTTGTCGGGTGTAAAGTCGGCTGTTGCAACCACAAATTTTTGCTTTAGCGCAACAGTGTTCATTAAATGCAACATAAATGATTTGCCTGAGCCAAAATCGCCTATCCAAAATTTAACCATGCTGTGTCCGTTCTTTACATCTTCAAGAGCATCAACCACTGCTTTTATCTCCTCTGAGCGACCCACTGTAATATGTTGAACTCCAATTTTAGGTACAACACCACCAATAAGCGAGTTGATGATTGATGTTGCCTCTTTGGGTTTTACGTTCTGTATCATTGTATTATTATTTTATAGTATTCATCGTCTATTATGTATAAATCATCTTCTTGCTCAATTAGGTTGTCATCTAATATCTCGTAGCAACATTCGTTGATACTGTCGATTATCTGACCTGCAAAATATCCATTTTCTTTTATGAATTGATCGGCCTCTTTGATATTTAATGTAAGCTTTGATTTCGCAAATAACTCAACTACCTTTAGTTGCATATCATTAAATATCAAGCCATCTGTAAGAGTGATGCTGCTTTTGTTGTTTGTTGGTTTATCTTTTGCTATTGTGTTATCTTTGTTTGTATTGGTATTATTTAGTGTTGTTATCTCTTCATCTTCATCTTGCAAGTACTCATTTAGCAGCTCAACAGTTTGCGTATGCTGAATACTCACCTCTTTGATATGATCTCTATTTATAGAGATCTTTTTTCTTGCAACATGATAGAAAACATCTGCTTCAACTAAAGCTTTTTTAATATTTTTATCTATTGTTAGTGTAAATATAATATCATTGAACTTTCCAATCTGCTCTGGGCTCTTAAAAAGAGTTTTTTGAGTGGTTTTAAGCAGCTCTTTTCTGTTACTCAATGGCGATTGCATGTCTGCAACGATATAATACATATATAGTTTTATAGCCGTTGTGTTATCGGTAGTAGCTATCTTTTTTGTTGCTTCATAAAAAAGAGCTTTCAGAGCTGGATTCTTTTGATTAAGCCTGCCAATTTCTACTACCTGATTGAAATATTCTAGGGGAGTGATGCTCTCTGTTTTCTCTTCAAGAAGTGCAAAATCTACTTTCCAGCCATTTGTATTTATGCCATTTAGCAGAATAGTTGTCTCTTCGTCGGCTATTGCTATGGTTGAGCCATTTGCTTCTACAATAGTTTTGAAG
>CAMQVM010000168.1 GCA_947038135.1 uncultured Rikenellaceae bacterium | reverse complement strand
ATATCACCATTAGCAATAGCCGAAAAGTAGCTAGCTATACCACACTTTGCCAAAACAAAATCTACATTTTTAGCCATGCCCGAGCTACCCACTGCAATCTTTATATCACGCTGTTTAAGCTGCTCTAAAATAGATTTAAGACCTGCCATTGGCTCGATTTTATCAGCGAATATATCACGATAAATTGCCTCCTTCTCTTGTGCTAGCCTATCTATCTCTTCTGAGTCCATCTCTCGTCCAAACACACAAGGCATAATATCCTCGTTACCCATTCCAAAAAGAGATTTAAGCTTCTGCTCAGTAATCTCAACATTATGGATATCGCAAAACTTCACAAACGCCTCTACGTGTATGTCGCTGTTATCAACGAGCACACCATCCATATCAAATATAACACCTTTTATCATAATTCAAAATTTTAATATATGGCAAAGATACATCTTTTACATCACCTTTTATAATATACAGAAAAAAAAAGTAGGTTAATAATAGTGATACAAAGAGAAAAAATTTGTATATTTGTATAAATATTTTCAAAAAAGATGAAAAAACGACCACTACCAGAGAGAACAATAGAGAGGCTAAGCGAGTATCGCCGCACACTGCTAGGTTATTTAGCAGGTGGCGACACACACCTATATTCACACACCTTAGCATCTACACATGGTATAACTGCTGTGCAGGTGCGACGAGATTTAATGCTAATAGGGTTTTCGTCTGACACTAAAAAAGGATATAATATAGAGGAGCTAATAACATTTATTAGCAATATACTCGACTCTGAAACCCCGCAGAATGTTGGGGTGATAGGCATGGGTAACCTTGGGCGTGCTATAACTTCATATTTCAAAAACAAACGTGATAAGCTACGAATAGTTGTATCGCTCGACAATAACCCTGAAAAGGTAGGAGCTACAATTGCAGGAGTACCATGCAGAGATATAAATGAGCTATCAGAGGTTATAAAGCAGTATAATATATCGATGATACTACTAACTGCCCCTACAAATGTTATAAGCGAGCTAACCACACAAATAAAAGGTAGCAGCATAAAAGGAGTTGTAAACCTCTCAGGAATACCATTAACAGGGCTTGATGGAAGCGGTATATGGGTAGAGGATTACGATATAATCACAATATTAGAGAAGGTGTCTTACTTCACTCAAAAATAGATATGATGGATCATAATGATAAAGCTAAACCACAAGGCATAGTAGCTACAATAGGCTCTTTTGATGGCATACACCAAGGTCACAGCCATGTATTACAAACACTTATAGACCAATCAAAAACCGAGGGGCTAAAATCGGCAATTATAACCTTCACTCCACACCCACGAATTGTAATAGAGGGTACAAAAAGTAACTTAACACTACTTAATAGCCTAAACGAACAGAAACACCAACTGGCAAAATGTGGAGTAGACCATATAATAACATTAGAGTTTAACAAAGAGCTACAAGCACTTACAGCAAGAGAGTTTGTTGAACAGATACTTATCGACAAGCTAAACATATCTACTCTACTTGTAGGATACAACCACCACCTAGGCAGCGATAGGATTTTGGCTAGCACAATAATAGGTGAGTATAACAACATCAACATAATAGCCTTAGAGAGGCTAGATATATCTACCCAAAAGGTAAGCTCTACTATAATACGCAGCGCAATAACCAAAGGAGACATAGCAGCAGCCAACATAATGTTAGGGTACAACTATATCATAATAACAAAAATAGATGCTTATGGCAGATTAATAGGTATAGACAGCCGAAAGGTTTTACCACCCAATGGAGAATATGCCGCAAAATTTGATGACTTAGATATTGTGCTTCGAGTAGCAGATAAAGAGCTTAAAATATCACAAATACTTCCCGATTGTGTCGATTACAACAAGCTTCATATATTTGAAATAGTAGAAAAAATCAGTTAATTCCAATTTATATTATGTAATTCCAATATTTTGTATTAACTTTGTAGAAATTTAATCTAAGCCTAAACAATTTATCTGTTTGGTTTTCAGATTATTACCAAAACCACACCTGCATAACAAGCAGAGTGGTTTGGGAGATATTTAATTTTTTAATATATTATATTATGTCATTTATTAGTAATAAAGTTAAAGAAGAAGGGTTAACATTTGACGATGTTCTTTTGGTTCCAGCATATTCAGAGGTATTGCCTCACAGTGTAGATATTACAACAAAGTTTACTCGTAATATCAGAATAAACACGCCAGTGATATCAGCAGCTATGGACACTGTTACAGAGCATGAGATGGCTATTGCTATTGCTCGTTCAGGAGGTATAGGTGTAATTCACAAAAATATGTCGATCGAGGCACAAGCAGCACAAGTACGAAAAGTGAAGCGTGCAGAGAATGGCATGATCTACGACCCAATCACTATGACTAAAGAGGGCACTATTGGTGATGCTCTTAAAATAATGAGAGAGAACAAAATTGGTGGTATACCAGTTATTGAGGGAAAGCAGCTAGTGGGTATCGTAACAAACCGAGATCTTCGTTTTCAAACAAACATGGAGCGACTTATAACTGAGGTTATGACCATCGAAGGTTTAATTACAACAACCAGCAACGAGATTAAAAAAGCAGCAGAGATACTACTTGTAAATAAGATCGAAAAGCTCCCTGTAATAGACAAAGACAACAACCTTATAGGTTTAATAACATATAGAGATATAACAAAACTTAGAGACAACCCTAACGCATCAAAAGACTCAAAAGGCAGGCTATGTGTAGCAGCTGGAGTAGGTGTTACTTTTGATACAATGGAGAGAGTTACTGCTCTTTACAACGCTAGTGTTGATGCAATTGTTATTGATACAGCTCACGGAAATTCGGCTGGTGTAGTTGCTATGCTACGTAAGGTAAAGGCGCAGTTTCCTGACCTAAGCGTCGTAGTAGGAAACATCGTTACTGCTGACGCTGCCCTTAGACTTGCTGAGGCAGGTGTAGATGCTGTAAAGGTTGGTATCGGACCAGGTTCAATATGTACCACTCGCATCATTGCAGGTGTAGGTGTACCACAGCTAAATGCTATATATGATGTTGCTAAAGCTCTTAAAGGCACAGGTATACCAGTAATTGCTGATGGAGGTATTAGATACACAGGTGATATTGTTAAGGCAATAGCTGCTGGAGCTGACACTGTAATGCTTGGATCTATGTTTGCAGGTGTAGAAGAGGCTCCTGGAGAGACAATAATATATAATGGTCGTAAGTTTAAGTCATATCGAGGTATGGGATCGCTAGAGGCTATGCAAAACGGCTCTAAAGATCGCTACTTTCAATCTGAAGAAGATGATGTTAAAAAGCTAGTACCTGAGGGTATAGCGGCACGTGTGCCTTACAAAGGTGACCTTTCAGAGGTTGTATATCAAGTAATTGGTGGACTACGTGCTGGAATGGGATATTGTGGCGCTGCAACTATTGAGAAGCTACAAGAGGCATCTTTTGTAAGAATCACAAACTCAGGCATACAAGAGAGTCACCCACATGATGTTACTATCACACGTGAGGCTCCTAACTACTCAAGAAGCTAATATATTATTGGTGAAATATCACCATATAATAATACTCTACAATACCAAAGAGACCGCCTTGATAATCAGGTCGGTCTCTTTGGGTTTAAACACTCTTCACTTATTCGCATTATACGATTAATTTGTGATAAAAGCTATTTTAAACGCACTTTTGTAGCTAAGTAATAATAAAACGACAAAATAAAAAACATACCTCAATAAGATATGGATATCAGCAATAAAATAAATTCTTTACGTGAGAGCATCAACAAACAAAACTACCTCTATTATGTACTAAATAACCCTATAATATCTGATGGGGAATATGATAGGCTACTAAAAGAGCTAGAGGAGCTAGAGAAACAATACCCAGAGTTTGACAGTGCCAACTCTCCAACAAAAAGAGTAGGTAGCGATATACAAAACGAGTTTACACAGGTGGCACACCGCTACCCTATGCTTTCACTAGCGAACACTTACAACAGCGAGGAGCTAAACGACTTTGCCACACGAGTTGAAAAAGATATTGATAAAGAGAATATAGAGTATGTGTGCGAGTTGAAATTTGATGGCACAGCAATATCTATAACCTATATAAATGGCGAGCTAGCTAGAGCAGTTACACGTGGAGATGGTACCAACGGCGACGATGTAACAACAAATATACGCACCATAAAATCTATACCTCTAACACTGCAAGGCAATGACTACCCTGCCGAGCTAGAGGTTCGAGGTGAGGTATATATGCCACATAGCTCTTTTAATAGGCTTAACACAGAACGTGAAGAGATAGGAGAAGCTCAGTTTGCCAACCCACGCAATGCAGCGGCAGGAACTTTAAAGCTACAAAACTCTAAAGAGGTGGCACGTAGGTCACTCGAGTGTATATTATATGCTCTATATACCGAAACACCACTCTACCCTACACATACACAAAATTTACAAGCTATGAGATCGGAAGAGCGTCGTGTAGGGAAAGAGTGTTAAGATTAGTGTAGA
>CAMQVM010000167.1 GCA_947038135.1 uncultured Rikenellaceae bacterium | reverse complement strand
AACATATACTTTATGATAGTTACTTGTACTTCATATCGGACATTTATAAATATTAATCTCAGAAATGACACCATATCTCACAATTCAGTAATGGTCTACTATGCTTATAAAAGTTATGAAAGCATTAATAATCGTTGTAAATGTAAAAGTGCAACGACCACAAAACTTTATTATAATACACAAGCTATACCACTACTTCACCACGCTCTGCCATCAATTCAGCTGCAACATCCTTTAGTTTATATTTTTGAATTTTACCACTAGCAGTCATTGGAAATGCATCTACAAAAAATATATATTTAGGTATTTTGTATCGTGCTATTTTATTCATGCAAAAAGCTCTTACATCCTCCTCACGAATAACCTCACCACTTTTAACCTTTACAAAAGCTGCTACCTGCTCGCCATATCGTGGCGATGGTATACCTACAACCTCTACAGATTCGATTTGAGGCATCTTATATAAAAA
This sequence comes from uncultured Rikenellaceae bacterium, assembly GCA_947038135.1. Lineage (GTDB taxonomy): Bacteria > Bacteroidota > Bacteroidia > Bacteroidales > Rikenellaceae > CAMQVM01. The sequence goes on along the minus strand of CAMQVM010000167.1, from coordinate 4,102 downwards.
GTTTTCGATTTCACGAGGATATATATTCTCTCCACCACGTATCATCATCTCTTTGTTGCGCCCCGTGATTTTCAAATACCCTTTTTCATCCATTGTACCTAAGTCACCTGAGTGCAAAAAACCATCTTTATCAATCACTGCAGCCGTGCCTTCTGGATTATTATAATACCCCTTCATTACATTGTAGCCCCTACAACACACCTCACCTTGCACACCTGGCAGTAACGTTTCGCCTGTTGCAGGATCAACAATCTTAACCTCTACAAAAGGAAGCGCTCGACCTACTGTTGTTGCACGTATATCGGCATTGTCAGTAACTCGTGTAGCTGTCATGCCTGGCGAGGTTTCAGTCAACCCATAAACACTTATAATTTCACTGCAATGCATCTTGTTCATCACCTCTTTCATGCTCTCAATTGGACATGGAGCACCAGCCATAATACCAGTACGCAAAGATGTTAAATCAAACATATCAAACATTGGGTGGTTCAGCTCTGCAATAAACATTGTTGGAACACCATATATAGCAGTACATCGCTCTTTGGCAACAGATGCAAGCACAGCCAGTGGATCAAACTCTTCAAGCATAACCATTGTAGCACTATGAGTAACAATAGCACAAAGCGCTAACACACAGCCAAAACAATGAAACAAAGGCACACAAGTAAGAAGCTTATCGTCTGGCGTATAATGTAAACATTCGCCTACTGTATTTCCATTATTTAAAATATTATAGTGGCTTAGCATTACACCTTTAGGAAATCCTGTCGTACCTGATGTATATTGCATATTAACCACATCATGCGTAGAAACTTGCTTAGTCCTTTCGAGCAGCTTAACATCGTTCATGGCAGCACCTAAAGACAATAGCTCAGGCGTTGTATACATACCTTTGCTTTTTTCATGCCCCATAAACACTACATTTTTAAGCACAGGAAAGCGGGTAGACTTAAGTTGTGACCTCTGCATAGTCTTCAACTCAGGAACTATTTCGTATATAGTATTTACGAAATTATTATCTCTATATCCTTGCGCCAAACATAGCGTATGAACATCAGCATTCTTTAAGATGTACTCTAACTCGTCTGATTTATAGTTTGTGTTAATAGTAACAAGCACCGCTCCAACCTTCGCTGAAGCAAACATATAAGTTAGCCAATCAGGCACATTTTTAGCCCAGACACCTAATTTAGAGTCTTTTTGAACACCCATATATATTAGGGCCTTTGCTACATTATCTACCCTCTCATTAAATTGGCTATATGTAAGCCTTAATTCTCGGTCTGGATATATCAAAAATTCCTTATCAGGATAGTTACGTGCATTCTCTTCTAGGATTGAACCTAGTGTATGGTTTAGAAGTTCCAAAATATTCTTAATTTAGTGAAATAAAAAAGTTGAAAAATACGATACCCAAAAACTATAATGGGTTATATAATACTACCAAAAGCTTTGATTCTTCGCTTAAAGAGATAAAACGGTGAGGCACTACTGAGTCATAATATACAGAGTCACCCTTGCCTAAAATTATCTTTTTATCTCCAAGAGTAGCCTCAATCTCTCCTCTTACAACATATATAAACTCTTCGCCCTCGTGAGATGACATATCTTTTTCTGTACCACTTGACACTCTATTTATAATCATCATATATGGTTCCATGGCTCTCATTGCACTGTTATGTGCCATTGAAAAGCATGGTGAAGAGGGGTGTAGCGGCGTTTGGGGTCTACATATTACAGGTCTTGCGTCTTTACGGGTTACTGTAATAGGGGTTGTTTCATTACCATCTACCAACATCTCAACAGTTACACCTAAAGCCCTGCTTATCTCTATTACACAAGCTAAGGTGGGACTAACCTCCCCTTTAGCTATCTGCGACAGTTGTTCTATATCAATAGAGCAATCAGCGGCTAAATTTTCTAGTGTTGTATTCTTTTCAGAAATAAAACGATTAATGTTTTCACCTAACTTTATCATCTGCTATATTTATTATTATATTTTTTAATTCATACTCATAGATTGTTCAATCATACTGACGTAATCACCATGCAAATTTGTTGGTTTTTTTACAATATACCTATCAAATAAAGTTGAAATATACAATGTCCAAAATGTTGTTTTAACAAAAAAAGAGGTCTTTTGAAATATGAATTTCAAAAGACCTCTTTTATGTGATATTAACTTAGCAAATAATTACCTCATTTGTTGCTGCTGTTGTGGCTGCTGCTTAGGCTTAGCATCAGCTGCGATACCTAAAGACACTTTCACAAGAGGTGTAATATCTAACGTTGCTGCTTCGTCGATATACATGATGTTATTACCTTGTGATAGGTCAACAACAAAAGTTAAACCTTTCTCTTTAGAAACTTTGGCAATTGCTTCTTGAACCTTAAGTAAAAGAGGTTGCGTTAGAGAAAAAGAGACATTTTCTACCTCCTTTTGAGCTGTTTGTGCAAACTCGTTGATACGAGTGTTGTAATCATTAAGCTCTCTTTGCTTCTGCTCGTCAATAGCCACAGAATAGGTAGTTCTCTTCTTTTTGTAATCCTCTAACTTGTTGTTTAACTCTACTCGCATCTGCTCTAAGTCAGTCTCTAATGTTGCTGCATGTTTGGTAATTTTAGCTTGAATTGAATCAGCTTCTGGCAATACTAATACGATTTCTTGGAATGTAACTCTTCCGATTTGTTGCGCACTAACTACAGATGATACTGAGATAGAAGCCAAAACTAACATAAGAACAAAAACTTTCTTCATTTTAAATCACTTTTTACTGTCCTAAGGACTTTTAATTAATACTATTATTATTGTAACAAATGTACACCATTTATTTGTTAAAAACAAAAAATTGTGTATATTTTTGCTATTTCAATTTAGAAATCACCAATTGAGTAACATCTAAAGATGCTTTTTTGAAAATTGCAATCTGCGAAACAGAGAGGTCAAAGATCATATCATACCCTTTTTCAGCTGCCACTGCATTCACAGCCAACACTACTTTTGCCTCAATAGGCTTCATCAGCTCCTTTTTTCTTGTCTCCATTGCACCTCCCTGCTTATAAAAATTGTCTTCATAGCTATTAGCTACTTTTTCAAGATCTATAATCTCTTTACGGGCTGCATCATGCGAAGCATTAGACATGTACTGTCCCTCTTTTTTATACTTTTCATACTTAAGTTTCACCTCGGCAAGCATACGCTCTGAGGTACGAGAAGCATCATCTGCATATTTCTCAAGCTCGATAACAGCTTGGTTATACTCTGGTACAGATTTAAATACCGTTTCGCTGTACATATAAGCAACACTCTCGGTTTGTGCTGAGACAGCCGCAGCAGATAAGAACATCACTGTCAACAATAAAACTACCTTCTTCATACTCATTAATTTTAAATAAATAAAAATATTAATTAAACTACTACTTACAAATACAAATAAGATGCCTAACTATTAAATTAAAATCTCACCTGTAACTTTAGAAAGTCTGCCCAATAGAGAAGTGAAATTGTGAACCACTGATCGTATTGCTACCAGCAACTTTATCGAATCCATAACCCCAATCGATACCAAACATACCCACTACTGGAAGGAACAGACGGATACCTGCTCCAAGTGACTTCTTAACATCAAAAAGATTGAAGCTCTTAAAGTCATAGAAAGCGTTACCACCCTCAGCAAATACAGCTGCATAAACTGATGAATTTGGACTAAGTACTATCGGATAACGAAGCTCTGCTGTATATTTGATGTATGCCTGTGCCTGCACTCCTTGATTAGAATAAGGCGTTAAAGCTCCATTTGAGTAACCTCTAAGCCCAATATTTTCAACTCCATAAAGATTATAACCAGCAACACCATCACCACCAAGTGTAAATCCTTCAAACGGAGATGGGTTATTTTTGTTGTAAGATCCTAAATAGCCAAACTCTGCTCTTGCCATAAACACCAACTTTTTGTTTGGTAACATAGGAACAAAGAAACGTCCCATAGAGTTAATCTTATAATACTCAATCCAACGATACCTCTCTTGATCAGACATATCTGGATTTGAGTAATCTTTTCCACTAAACACCGACCATGGTGGTGTAGCAGCAACCTTAAGC
>CAMQVM010000166.1 GCA_947038135.1 uncultured Rikenellaceae bacterium | reverse complement strand
ACAAAGGGCGCTTAGTCCAGCAAAAATTATTTCAATAAAGTTAGACGATGAAACCTCTAGGGCTTCAGTTGTTCTTAACCCAAGTGAAATATCTTTAGCAATTGGTAAAAGTGGTCTAAATATAAAGCTTGCATCTCAATTAACAGGATACGAGATAGACGTATATAGAGATGAAGAAGATGATGTTACACTAACAGATTTCTCTGATGAGATAGAGGGGTGGATTATCGACGAGTTTCACAAAATTGGATGCGACACAGCTAAAAGCGTGCTAAAGTACACAATTGAAGAGTTGACATCACGTACTGACCTTGAAGAGGAGACTATCAGAGACGTTATGCACGTGCTTAATGCTGAGTTTGAAGAAGAGACCAATAAGTAGTATTATCATAAATTAGTAAGATTTATTCATTGTGATTGATTTATTAATTTGATAGTAATTTAAAATATGTTACCTTTGTCTTTTGATAGAGGTAAAGAACAGTTAAGCCGATAAAGATAGAAAGGAAAATATGGCAAACGAAAAGAAGATCAGACTCATCGCAATGGCTCGAAAGCTAAATGTAGGGGCGAGTACATTGACAGATTTGTTAACCAAGCAGAGTTGTCCTGTTGAGGGTGAAAACCCACAGCTTGATGATAAGATGATTTCAGTCATCGAAAAGGAGTTTGGTAAAGACAAAAAGGTTGAGAAGATTAATATCAAAGAGAGGATCATTACAAAAAATGAGACAACCTCGCTTAGTGATGTTAGCAAGAAAAAGAAAGTAGATGGTAAACCCGAAGATAATACTCTTCTGGTTAAATCTAATATTGTAGAAAAAGTAGATGTTGTAGAGAGACCAGATGTAGCTAAAAGACCACAACCCGTGATCGTTGGCAAAATAGATCTTGATGTCTTTAAGAAGCCTGCCAAGAAGACAAAAACTACAAAAGAGGTTGCTTCTAAAGCTCCTAAAGCTGCCAAAGAAGTAGCTCCAAAAGCTACTGCTCCGAAAGAGGCAAAAGAAACTGCTCCGAAAGTAGCTGCTCCGAAAGTAGCTGCTGTAAAAGAGGCTGCTCCTAAAGAGGCTGCTCCTAAAGAGGCTGCTGCAAAAGTAACGAAAGACGTTGCTGCAAAAACTGTAAAGGAGTCAGCGCCTAAAGTTACTAAGGAGAGCAAACCAAAGCAACCTGCCGCTATAGAAACTAAACAAGATAAAGTGATAGAAAAGCAAACAAAAACTGAAACTCCTTCTGCGACTGTTGGAACAAAAGAGAGTAAGTCAGAGCAACAACCAAAGAGCCCTGTGGCTGAGCCAACTGTTAAAAAGGCAGTTGATATAAACAAAACATTTGATGATAGAGAAGCCGAAAAAAGTGGCGACCTATTTAGATTGAATAGCTCAGACTCTATTGCAGGACCTAAGATCATTGGAAAAATAGATCTTAATGTCTTTGAGAAGAAAAAGACGGATAACGCTGATAAGAAAAAAGCTAAGCGTAAGCGTATAAAGAAAGATGGTAAGGTAGATATTACCGATCCTAAAAATAGTACTCCTCAAAATAGAGGTGCAGCAGGTGGAGCTAATGCTAACCGTCCTGCTGGTGCTGGGGCTAATCGTCCTGGTGGTGCTGGAGGTAACCGTCCTGCTGGTGCTGGAGGAAATCGTCCTGCTGGTGCTGGAGGAAATCGCCCAGGTGGTGCTCCTGGTGCTGGAGGCAATCGTCCTGCAGGTGCTGGTGGTAATCGCCCTGGTGGAGGTCCTGGTGGTAATCGTCCTGGTGGAGGTCCTGGTGGCAACCGTCCTGGAGGTGCTGGTGGCAATCGTCCTGGCGGTCCTGGTCAAGGAGGTGGCTACAAAGGTAAAAATGCTACACGTTCTACTACACCTAGAGCAGAGATTAAAGATGAAGATGTTCAAAAGCAGATCAAAGATACTCTTGCTCGCTTAACATCTAAAGGAAACAACAACAGAAGTAAAGGTGCGAAATATCGCCGTGATAAGCGTGATGCTGTATCTGCTCGTATGACAGAAGAGGTAGAACGTAGAGAGATAGAAAAAAGTACACTTAAGTTAACTGAGTTTGTTACTGTTAGTGATCTTGCAGGAATGATGGATGCTAGTATTACTGATGTAATTACAGCGTGTATGAATCTTGGTCTTATGGTATCTATTAACCAACGTTTAGATGCAGAGGCTCTTGTAGTTGTAGCTGAAGAGTTTGGTTTTAAGGTAGAGTTTGTAAGTATCGAGATACAAGAGCAGATTTCTGAAGAGGAGGACAAAGAGGAAGATTTACTACCTCGTTCGCCAATTATTACAGTAATGGGTCACGTAGACCATGGTAAAACATCTCTTCTTGACTTTATCCGTAAGGCTAATGTTATTGACGGAGAGGCTGGAGGAATCACACAGCATATTGGTGCATACTCTGTACAAGTTAGTGATGATAAAAGAATCACCTTCCTAGATACTCCAGGTCACGAGGCATTTACTGCTATGCGTGCTCGTGGAGCGCAGGTTACCGACGTTGCAATTATTATTATTGCAGCAGACGATAGTGTGATGCCACAGACAATTGAGGCAATAAACCACGCTTCGGCGGCAGGTGTGCCAATTATATTTGCTCTTAATAAAATTGATAAGGCAGGAGCTAACACAGATAGAATCCGTGAGCAACTGTCACAAATGAACTACCTTGTTGAAGAGTGGGGTGGTAAATATCAGTGCCAAGAGATAGCTGCTAGGTCGGGTCTGAATGTAGACTTGCTACTAGAAAAGGTTATCCTAGAGGCTGAATTGTTAGAGTTGAAATCTAACCCTAACAAAAAAGCATCGGGTGTTGTTATCGAGTCAGCTCTTGACAAAGGACGTGGTTATGTATCTACTGTTCTTGTCGAAAAAGGAACACTAAGGGTAGGAGATGTACTTCTTTCGGGTACTTACTCTGGACGTGTTAAGGCTATGTTTAACGAGCGTGGTAAGCGTGTAGTTGAGGCTCTTCCTGCAACTCCAGTACTTGTACTTGGTCTTAATGGTGCACCACAAGCTGGTGATACCTTTAATGTAATGGATGATGATAAGCAAGCACGTGAAGTGGCTAACAAGCGTGAGCAGCTTCAACGTATTCAGGGTCTTAAGACTCAGAAGCATATCACACTTGATGAGATTGGTCGTCGTATTGCAATTGGAAACTTCCAAGAGCTTAATGTTATTGTTAAAGGTGACGTTGATGGTTCGGTTGAGGCACTTACTGACTCACTTATCAAGCAATCTAAAGAAGAGGTTCAGGTTAATGTTATTCATAAGGCTGTTGGTCAGATCTCTGAGAGTGATGTTCTTTTAGCTGCTGCATCAAATGCTGTAATCATTGGATTCCAAGTTCGTCCATCTGCTAGTGCACGTAGGTTAGCTGATAAAGAGGAGATTGAGATTCGTCAGTATTCAATTATCTATGACGCTATTAATGATATCAAAGATGCCATTGTAGGAATGCTTGCACCTGAGATCAAAGAGGAGATTACTTGTTCTGTTGAGATCATGGAGGTATTCAAGATTACTAAGCTAGGAAATATTGCAGGTTGTCTTGTTCGTGAAGGTAAGATTACTAGAGGTACAAAGATACGTATTATCCGTGAGGGTATCGTTGTCTACTCAGGTAAACTTGGTAGCCTTAAGCGCTTCAAAGATGATGTTAAAGAGGTTGGTAACAATCTTGAGTGTGGTTTGAATATCGATGGTTACAATGATATTAAAGCTGGTGATATAGTTGAGGGTTACGAAGAGGTTGAAATCCGTAGATCGTAATTTGTTAGTTGTGTAGTTTCTTAATTTTAGCGATATTATTAGGGTATCTATATAAGCTAATCAATAATACAATATAATACTCTCGCTTGTGGTTTTATAAGTTGAGCAGTGTAGAAATAAGTTAAAAAAGTCTTGAAGGTAAATCTTCAAGACTTTTTTGGCTTATTATTTTTGTGAGTATGTATGGTCAGGTTTTAAAGCGTTGCAGAGTGAGAAATGTATATCCTTGCATGGTAATATATAATATCACTTCTTGGTAAGTTGCACTTTTGCGGGTAAAAAATACCTTATAGGTGTGTATTATGAGTTTTAGTATAGAATAATGTAATTTGTTTGTATAATAATTATATTTTCAATAATAATTTCGTATCTTTGTAGGATAATTAGTTGTGCATGATGCTTAAGTGTGTTTGTAACTAGTTTTAAATTAGAAAATAATAATAAAATTAAATACTAAATTTATGAAGAGAACATTAATTACTGTACAAACGTGGGTCTTGAGTTTCGCCCTTGCATGAGTTCTTTTTGGGTGTGCTAAAGATTCAGATGATTCGGTTGATGCAGATAAAAGTGTGTATATTACTGTAAAAATGCCTGCAGATAATAATGGTGTTTCTACTCGTGCAGGCGCTGGTACGGGTGCTGTTGATGAGGTTGCTATTAAGTAAGCTTGTCTGATTGTTTATGGAAAAGGTGCAGGTGATGCCGATGCACCAAAGTTTACTTCTGCAGTTGAGTTAGTTGATATTGTAGATGATGGAGCTAATACGAAGAAGATTTTAG
>CAMQVM010000165.1 GCA_947038135.1 uncultured Rikenellaceae bacterium | reverse complement strand
TTTATTATTAACTTTGTGCTATCATTCAATAGGTAATCAATGGGACAATTTCAGATAATCAAGGCCTCAGCGGGCTCAGGAAAGACATATAGGCTAACTTTAGAGTATATTCGTAACTTAGTGATAAATCCACTAAGCTATAAGACTATTCTAGCAGTTACCTTTACTAATAAGGCTACTTCCGAGATGAAAGAGCGTATACTTAAAGAGCTAAGTTTACTTGCATCGTTAACTCCTGCTACTTGTCATAAAAATAGCTTTTACAACGAGTTTGCAGCTGATGAGCGTATTGATAGCTCCTCAATAATTAGCTCGTCGGCACGTGCGCTGAGCTATATACTACACGACTACTCACGCTTTAGTGTGTCGACAATAGATAAGTTTTTTCAGAAGATTATTCGCTCATTTGTGAAAGAGATGGGTCTTGATGGTGGATATAATATAAAGTTCGATAACGACTATGTAGTAGAGCTTGCAATAGATAGGGTTATAGATAGCGCAAAGTATGATGAGCAGTTATGGTCGCATCTTCAATCGTTGATTAGCGAAAGCATAGACGACAACAAGAGCTCTAACCTTAAAAGGCAGCTACTGACACTATCTAACAAGATACAAGATGAGAGGTTTGATGCACAACGTTTTCTTGCTAAAGAGGAGATGATGAGCTACTTTGAGGCTATTGACTCTATATCTAAAGTTACAAAATTGTCGCTTCGTGAGCAGGCGGCGCAGGTGGTAGATATAGTGAGCAACTATAACCTTTCGCAAGAAGATTTGCCAGGGAAATCTCGTGGGTTTCATTCAGATGTGGTGAAAATAAAAAATGGGTCTAAGTATGAGTGCACCCCTACAAGCCGTAAAGTGGGCATGGGCGATGCTAAGTGGGCTAAGAGCATAGATGCAAATATACAAAATGAGATTGTGGAGGCTCTACAAGGGTTGATTTCGGCTATTGATAGCAGCCGTGAGTTGCTTGTTACGTGTGATATAGTGCTGAAAGAGCATAAGCTATTTATGTTGCTAGGTGATATCAGCAATCAGATAATCGAAATAGGACGAGAGACAAACTCACTGCTTATGAGTAGCTCTATGAAGATACTGTCAACATTGACAAGCGATAACGATGCACCATTTATATATGAGAAGATTGGTACAACATACCATACCTATATGATTGATGAGTTTCAAGATACATCTACGGGGCAGTGGCTTAATTTTGCCCCTCTGTTGAACGATGCCCTTTCAAGTGGCAACGAAGATGATACTAGTGTAACCCTTTTGGGCGATGTGAAACAGTCTATATATGGCTGGCGTGGAGGAAACTGGCGTCTGCTTGATGGTGAGCTCGTTAAAGATATAGATAATAGCGAGCTGATAAAACCATCTGATTCATTGATTACAAACTGGCGTAGCAAGTCTAATATAATAGAGTTTAACAATAATATAATAGCTCAATTTATAGCTAATGTAAATGACACCCTTAATGAACAACTTACCAAAGGTGTTGATAAAGAGGTTGTGTCTAAGGGGTTTTATGATGAGAATTTCAATATAATAGATCGTGCATATAAAGATTTACGTCAAGAGATACGTGCTGGTGCTGAGATGAATGAGGGTTATATAGAAGCAGATATAGCCGACTTTGGCGAGCAGCAGAACCTAAAGGCTATGATGCTGCATATCGAAGACGCACAGCAGCGAGGACATAAGCCTGGAGATATAGCGATACTTATACATACCAAAAAAGAGGCATCGCAGGTTGCCGACTATATACTTAGGTATAAAGAAGAGAACCCTGCTAAGGCGGCTAGCTTCTGTTATGACTTTGTGTCTGCCGAGGCTTTAAAGCTTATATCTAACGATTCGGTGCTCTTTATAATCAACCTATTGCGTGCATCATGCAAAAAAGATAATAAAAGAAGTGTTGAGGGGGTAATGTGTAATGTGGCGCTTGGCGAGGGATATAGTAGTGTTATGTCGAGCGAGCAGTCTAAGTTTTTAGATAGCATACGATATAGCTCTCTGCTTGATAGCTTTGAGAGTATAATATCAAACTATAAGCTCGATAAGCATAGCGAGTCGATGGCGTATATCCAAGCTCTGCACCAAGTGATAATAACCTACTGCAACGATAACACACCCGACACACGTCACTTTTTAGAGTGGTGGGACGGTGACGGTTGTAAGGCAGTGATATATATGCCTGAAAGCCGAGATTCAATGCTTATAGTTACAATTCATAAATCTAAAGGGCTGGAGTTTCCTGTGGTGATACTACCATTTTGTTACTGGAAGCTGCCTCCTCGTCCTGAGCTATTTTGGGCGCAGAGTGGGGTAGCACCTTTCGATAAGCTTGGTAGCGTGCTTATTGGTTACTCTAGCAAGGTGGGCGATAGTTGTTATGCTGAGCCTTACTATGAACATATGATCTTATCGTATATCGAAAGAAGCAATATGTTATATGTTGCCCTTACTCGTAGCTGTGAAGAGTTGTATATTATTCTATATGATGATAACATCAAAAAGAGCGATGATAATATATTGCCATCTATTCTTAGGGGGGCTAATGATAGCGGTTTTATGAAGTTTGTAGAGCGTAGCGAAGAGTTTGCTTTAGATAGGTTTATTAAAGGGGCTAAGGTTGCTAAGCTGTCGAGTGGTAGCGGTAAGGTCGGACAGTCGTCGGCATCTACTATATATCTTGATAGTTATGATAGCTATGATTATAGCGAGCAGCTGAAAATTAAACCATCAACTGAGCGCTATTATATTAGTCATGAAGAGGGGTATCTTTCGCCACGTCATTATGGTGTGATAATGCATAAACTGTTTGAAAGAATAGCTAGCACCTCTGATATCGAGCCTGTACTTGATGAGATGCTTCTTGATGGTATAATATCTATTGCAGATAAACAAACTACCTTAACAGCTATAAACTTATCTTTGCAGAATCCTATTATCAAAGAGTGGTTTGAGCCATTTTGGAGCGTTAAGGCTGAAAACGATATTATTATTCCATCTACTGATGGGCGTTTTGTCTCTTGCCGTCCCGACCGTGTGTTGATATTTGGTGATCGTGCTGTAGTGATAGATTATAAGTTTGGTATATCTACTGGTGGGCACTTAAAGCAGATTGGTGGTTATGTGGGTGTGCTGCTGGCTATGGGTTATGTTAATGTTGAGGGGTATGTTTGGTATGTTCTTGAAAATAAAGTTGTTGCTTACTCTGGTGGTTAGGTGATTTTGTGGGTTTTTTGGTAGGTGTAGTAAGAAAAGTAAAATTGTATGTTTGTATGAATTATCGTAATAATATATTGTTTATTACCGTGAATTAAATATATTTTTATATCCTTGTCAAATAATTAGTTATACATGATTGGTTTGTGTTTTTTTAACTAGTTTTAAATAAGGAAATAATAATATCAAATTTATGATAAAGAGATTAATTAATTTACAAACGTGGGTTTTGAGTTTCGCCCTTGCAGGAGTCCTTTTTGGGTGTGCGAAAGATTCAGAAGATTCGGTAGATGCCGATAAGAGTGCTTACGTCACCATAAGAATGCCAGCAAAAAATAATGGCATCGCCACGCGTGCAGGCGGTGTTGATGAAATTGCTATTAAGCAAGCTTATGTAGTTGTTTATGCAGGTGGTGCAGGTGGTGCAGATACACCGAAGTTTGCATCTAAAGTTGAATTAGCAAACATTATTGATGATGTAGTTAATACTAAAAAGATTTTAGTGTTTAAACCAACAGATAATATTGCTGAGGGTGATGATATAAATATTATCTTTAATAAAGTTGTTGAAAACTTAGCTATACCAAAAAAAGATCTGTTGACAGCTTTAAAGCTAACAAGTGTTAATGATGGTTTAGTATCTTTAAATGATGGTTTGCCAATGTATGGTAAAGGAGAGTGGACAGCAGCAGGTAGCCCGCTAATAGCAATAAAACGTTCAGTTGCTAAGGTTCAGTTGAAGCTTGATTATGATGGAGGTAAGCACGTTCCAGGCGATATGGGTTCGGGGTTTACAACTGCTAACACAACATATAAGTTATATCAGTTGTCCGATGTCGGTTCTATTGATGGTATTAATAATAGTGTTATATCTTCTACTGGTTCAAAGGTAATTACCGAAATAGCAGCAGGAGCAGATATCAATGAGCCATCATCACAAATGTTAAAAGATAACAATGATAACTACATAGGAGCAAACTACATTTATGCTTATCCTTACTCTACAAAATCAATTGGTAATCCAACAACTGCTTTAGTAGTGGCAAACTCATCAATCGAGCGTATAGCAATGATAATGAAAAACACTGGAGGAGGCAGGACCACATATCACCGTTTAGATTTCTATGATGAGGGTGGTAAAAAATACCTTGATATTTTAAACAATCATCACTATATAGTAAAAATTCGTGAGGTGAGTCAAGGTGGTTATCTAACTGAAACCGATGCATTAAATCAGCCAGCAAGCAATGTTAAGTTTGATATCATAGTAGAAGAAGAGGGAACGGTAATAGTAAGTAATGGTCAATATGCACTGAATGTAAATGAGTTGGGTAGTGAGT
>CAMQVM010000164.1 GCA_947038135.1 uncultured Rikenellaceae bacterium | reverse complement strand
GAGTGACTGGAGTTCAGACGTGTGCTCTTCCGATCTTTGATAATAAGTATATTTTAGGTTTTGCGAATCGCCCTACCTAAAAGACTGTATATTTGAGATGCTTAGTAAGTGTCTGCACGATTACATATATGTTATTTATATGTAGAAGTTTGCAAAAATATAGCGAGGCGTAAATATTATATTTACGCCTCGCTATATTTTTGTAAGTACAGAGTTTCTATCTAAAACTTAAAGAAGGTTCTAAACAACACTCTGTTGTTTTTTGTAACATCATTTGCGCCAACACTTTTTAGGTTATTGTCTATTTCTTGTGCCCATGATGCAGTGTTGTAGCTATATTCAAGCTCAAATCCTAGTTGCTTAGATGCAGCGTAGTGTATACGTGGTGCTATACGGCTGAATGATTGTAAATTAGGGTCTTTAAGATAGCTATACTTGTAGCTTCCATCATCGTTTGTAGCGAGGTCTATCTGCTCTTTTGTCCCTAGGTTTTTTTGATAACCCATCAGCAAGCTAATTTTGAATTTATTAAATGTAGGGCTCTCAATATCTAACCAGCCACTTGCACTATATGAGTTTGTTAGTCTGTAATCAATAGTTTCAGAGTCTTCGAGTAGCTTGCCATATCCACCAATGTTTCCAAGGGTTGTGATGTTGCTACCATATATACCATATAATTGAACCTTAAAGTCGCCTGCATAGAATTTGAAGAAACCATTTACACTATATGAAAATATTGTTCTGTCGGTCTTTATCTCCTCAAATATGTTATTTATATACGACTCTCTAGGTTGTAACCATTTCGCCCCAAATGTAATACCTCCAACAGTGTGTTTGCCACTAGTGTTACCAAAAAGCAGTTGTGCGTGTAGAGCAGGAATGGCAGCGTCTATCTGTGCATCTTTTGGACCTACTGATCTATGGTGGTCATACATTTCTGCGTTGAAACTAGCAGTTACTATATTGTTGAAGCTATGGTCGTATCTGATTTGCACGGCTCTGTTTAGAGTGTTAAATGGAAGCCCTCCTGCAAAATCTACGCACCCTGATACAACCTCAGGAATGAAGTTCATAGAGTTGCTTTGTCCTATAAGTAGCTTATCATTACCCCAGTCAAGCTGAAAATATGCTAAACGGATACGCATTAGTTGAAGTGCATCGTCTGATGTACCTAAAAAATCTGTCTCAATCATCACATTCGCATCTGCTCCAAGGACTGTAAAACCATCAACTTTAGCGTGTAGTCTAGTCGCAAATACAGAGAAATTTAGAGCATCGTTTTTGTTTAAGTCTATACCATTTACATTGAAGTTTGGTGCTGATGGGTAGAAATATATTACACCATCTCGAGCGCTGTAACTGTCGTAGCTGTCATATATAAACCTAGCGTCTACTGTGCCACCAAAGGAGAAGTTCGCTTTAGATCGTCTAGTTTCTGATCTGTTGTTTGTGTCTGTTAGCTCTAGTTTTACTTCTGCATTAGCATTAACAGTAGTAAGAGCACAAAGGATTGTAAAAACCGTTTTTGAGTATAAATTCTTCATAATGAGGTATTAATATTTAATAATTGTTATAATTTTTATTTCAGTAAAGGTATGTATACGCTCTATAAGCTGTTTTGTAGGGTTAATTTCAGACAAAGGTAATTAAATTTATATATTTATAATAGATTATTATAAAAAAATAATTATTTTTGTGCATTAATAATATATAAACAAATTGACCTTAGGTCTTAATAACAATAAATAAAATGGCAAATACAGCAGATTTAAAAAATGGAATGTGTATTGAATTTAATGGTAAAACTTTTATCGTTGTAGAATTTCAGCATGTTAAACCTGGAAAAGGTCCAGCCTTTGTACGTACAAAATTAAAGAACATTGAGAATGGTCGTACTATTGATAACACCTTCTCTTCAGGTGAAAAAATTGAGCCAGTACGAGTTGAGCGTCGTCCTTATCAATATCTTTACGAAGATGATATGGGGTGCAACTTTATGCACAATGAAACCTTTGAGCAGATAACATTTGATAAATCGTTGATCAACAATGTTGATTTAATGAAAGAGGGACAAATTGTAGAGGTTATGTTTCATACTGAAAAAGAGGCAGTTTTGACAGCTGAGCTTCCTGTTCTTGTAGACATGGAAGTGACATACACTGAGCCAGGGTTTAAGGGTGATACTGCTTCTTCTAATGCTTTAAAGCCTGCTACCGTTGAAACTGGTGCTATTGTAAAAGTGCCATTGTTTATTACTACGGGCGAAAAAATTAGAATCGACTCACGTACTCGTGAATATTATGAGCGTATCAAGTCGTAACTTTTCACTGTTATAATACTTTTAAATTCGAGTACTTGGTTTTGAGGTATTAAAATAAGGCTATTTGCAAAACACTGTTTTGCGAATAGCCTTATTTAATATTGTATACTATCGAGCCATATCACCTAGCTGTATCACCGAGCCAGTCAGCTATCCAGATAGCTACATACTCTAAAAATTGTATAGTAGTTAGCAACTTTGCAGTGTTCTAAAATTACACCAGCTCAATACCAGCAGCTTTACACTCATCACGCATACTTTCAGACCATATACTACTCTGTATCTCACCAATGTGCGCTTTACGCAATAGGAACATACATAATCGAGATTGTCCGATACCCCCACCTATTGTATAAGGTAGTTCACCACTGATTAATGCTTTATGATACATTAAATCTTTTTTATACTCTTCACCACGCTCTTTAAGTTGTTTTTCAAGAGCGTCTTTATCAACACGTATACCCATACTAGAGAGTTCAAAAGCGTGCCCAAGTACCTCGTTCCATACTACTAGGTCGCCGTTTAATCCATAAAAACCCTCTTCGTTAAGGGTGCTCCAGTCGTCATAATCGGCCGATCTACCATCGTGCTTCTCACCGTTAGACATCTTGCCACCAATACCCATAATAAAGACTGCTTTATGCTCTTTGGCTATTTTGTCTTCTCTCTCTTTTGGAGTAAGTGTAGGATATAGATCTAAAAGTTGTTGAGCCGATATAAAATATATATTTTCAGGCAGCAAAGGTTTTATATGTTTAAACTCTACATATAGTCTATTTTCTGTAACCTTTATTGTCTCATATATACGTCTTACAACTTTCTTTAGGTACTCTATATTTCTATCTTTTACATCTATAATTTTCTCCCAGTCCCACTGATCTACATATATAGAGTGTATATTATCAAGATCTTCATCGGGGCGTAGGGCGTTCATATCTGTATATATCCCTCTGCCTTTTTCGAGGTTCATATCTGCTAGTTTCACCCTTTTCCATTTCGCTAGTGAGTGTACCACCTCGGCAGGTGCATCATTAAGATCTTTTATAGGGAATGTTACAGGTCGCTCGGTGCCATTAAGGTCATCGTTTAAACCTTGTCCTTTTATCACAACCATCGGAGCGGTAACTCTTAGTAGTGTTAGCTGGGCTGACATATTTGCTTGAAACATATCTTTAAGCATCTTAATAGCTTTCTCTGTATTTTCTACGTTTCCTAGAATGTTTACGTAACCTTTTGGCTTGATTAACTTTTCCATTAAATAGACCTCTGTTTTTTAAATTATTTAGTGAATTATTAGTGCATAGATATATTATATTATCTCTGTTTGCCTACAAATATATAAAAAAACTCGTTCTATTCAAAGAAAGTAACAAAATTTAATTATATTTGTTGCATATAACTTAAAATAGATGATGCAAGAAAAACTAAATATAGAGGTGGTTGATACACTTCAGCTCCTTGAAGAGCGTGTTAAATTTGGAGATGTGAAGTTGCTTTCAGATGTAGAGTTGCTTACTTTGATAGTGTCTGGTCACTACCCAAAATCTCGCACAACCACCCAATCTATTCAGTCGAATGTAGAGGATATGCTTGATAAACTGGGAGGTAATTTATCAAGTATAGCAGATATGGGGTGCAGTAAGCTTATGCGTACCACCTCGGTATCAATGAAACTTGCAGCAGCTTTGCTATCTATGGTTGAACTCTCTGCACGAATCAAATCTACGACAAAGTCGGATATTGATATTATACGCAACAGTAAAGATATATTTACGCTACTATCTCCAAAATTGTCCTCTGCTATTTATGAAGAGTTTTGGGTGGCATATCTTGCTGGTAATAATAGGGTTGTAGAGTGTGTTAAAATTAGTCATGGAGGTGTAGAGAGTAGCAATGTCGATGTACGTTTGATAATTAAAATAGGTCTTAATAACTTGTCTTCTAAAATCATACTTGCCCATAACCACCCCTCTGGATCTCTCGCCCCTAGTGATAGGGATCTCGATCTTACCACTCGTGTTACTAATGCTGCTAAACTGTTTGATATACTTGTTGTCGATCATGTTATATTCACAAAAGATGACTATTATAGCTTTAGTGATAACTTGTTACTTTCTTATAAAAATAAGTGGGTGAAATAGATGTGAGGATTATTATACAAGCGATATATATCTGTTATGTCGCCTCTATACCAAGCAGGTAAATGTGGTGTTTTAATTTATTATGAATAATAATTGCATATTTATAAATTAATTTATTACTTTT
>CAMQVM010000163.1 GCA_947038135.1 uncultured Rikenellaceae bacterium | reverse complement strand
AAAATGCTTCTATTACATGGAAAAATGGCGGCTTAGCAATCAATGCAGGTTTAATAAAAACTAATAATTTCTCTTATCAAGAGAGCTTTTGGGGGTATAGATACCTTATGAAGAGTTTTAAAGATGAGTATGGCTGGGCTCCGAGTGCAGATTTAGGTATCTCTGCTAAATATAAAGCGGCTTCATGGTTAGATCTTGATATATCTGTTACTAATGGTGAAGGAAACAAAAGAATCGGTGCAGACAATAACTACCGATATGGTGCTGGTGCTACCTTTAAGGCTACCAAGGGGTTGTCGTTTAGAGCTTACTATGATCTGTACACAGCAAAAGGTGAGGGGGTAGCAACTCAAACATTTACAACCTTTGCAGGGTATAAGCACTCTCTTTTCTCTATTGGAGGCGAGTATCTATATCGAGAAAGTGCCGATAATGAGCTAGGCTTAAATTATAGTGGTATATCTCTATTTTCGACAGTTAAAATTATTGACAAGCTAGCTATATTTGGTAGATACGACTATGTTGGATCTAATGTAAAAGATGCTGAAGATTCGGGCATGGCTCTTAGAGCAGGTGTCGAGTATACTCCATTTAAATATCTAAAGTTCTCACCTAATATTTATAACTGGAATCCTGAAACTGGAAAATCTGAAACATATCTGTTTTTGAGTATGCAGTTGAAGTTTTAACATATGACAATTAGGTTGTAACACAACTGCAATGTAACAATAACTTAACAACTGTGCAACTATTCTGTAATAATAGTCAGGTATATTTGCAGCATATTAATAATAACAATAATAAATAAAGATGAAAAAAATTAACGTAGTTGCGTCGCTAGCTCTTGCAGCAATGCTTAGCTCATGTGGTGGTTCAAAAGAGGTAATAACTGGTGCAGGTGCAACCTTTCCTCTACCTTATTATAACATAGCATTTAAAAATTATCAAGCTACATCAGGTGTAGATGTTACTTATGGTGGTGTAGGAAGTGGCGGTGGTATCCGCTCGCTGAAAGATATGATTGTAGATTTTGCTGGTAGCGATGCTTACCTGTCAGACAAGGAGCTTAGAGATATGCCATCAGAGGTTATACATATACCTACTTGTATGGGTGCTGTGGTGTTGGCTTATAACCTCCCAACTGTTAAAAAATTAAACCTTAGTGGTGATGTTGTAGCAGATATATTCATGGGTAATATCACTTCATGGAATGATGCTCGCATAGTAGCACTTAATGTAGGAGTTGAGCTTCCCTCTATTGCTATCTCTCCAGTATACCGTTCAGATGGTAGCGGTACAACCTTTGTTTTTAGCGATTATCTATCAAAAGTCAGCCCTGAGTGGGCTAAGTCGATGGGTGTAGCAAAGGCGCTGAAGTGGAATACAGGGGTTGCAGCAAAAGGTAACCCAGGAGTTGCAGGTATAATAAAGCAGAGCAAGGGCTCAATAGGTTATGTTGGCTCAGAGTATGGGTTTGCTTTAAATATCACTATGGCTAACATTAAAAATAGTGCAGGTAACTTCATAGCTCCATCATCTGAGGCTATCTCAGCAGCAGCAACGGCAAAGATTCCTAGCGATATGAGGGTGATGATAACAAACTCGCCAGCTGAAAAGGCATACCCAATTAGTTGCTTTACATGGCTTTTAATCTATAAAGAGCAAGACTACAATAAAAGAACACTCGAGAGTGCACAAGGCACTGTAAATCTTTTAAGGTGGATGTTGACACCAGCAGCACAAAACCTAACTACAAAGGTGCACTATTCGCCACTATCAGCCACTGTTATAGAGAGCTCATTAAAGGCGCTTGACGGTGTTACTTATAAAGGCGAAAATATTTAAACTATGCGAGATAGGATATTTAAAGCTTTTTTATTGATCTCTTCACTAGCAATACTTTTAGTGTGTGGTGCAATATTTTACTCACTTTTTACTGACTCAATGGAGGCTTTAAAGCACTTTGGTGTAGCAGAGTTTATTACAGGTCAAGAGTGGGATCCTAATCCAGACAGTGAGACTTACGGAGCGTTACCATTTATTACTGGAACGCTTCTAACCTCATTTTTGGCTCTTTTATTTTGCATACCATTCTCACTGCCAGTTGCTTTGTTTAATGGCGAGTATTTTAAAGGTAAGAAAATAGCAATTGTGCTAGGTAGTATCGTTGATCTGTTAGCGGGTATACCATCTGTTATATATGGTCTGTGGGGGTTCTATACCCTTAGACCAATAATAGTATCTTTAGGGCTTTCAGAGCAGGGTTTTGGAGTTCTCACGGCATCAATAGTGTTAGCGATTATGATTATTCCTTATGCTGCATCTCTTAGCACACAGTTTATATCGATGGTGCCAACAGACCTTAAAGAGGGGGCATATAGTTTGGGGGCTACTCGCTTAGGTGTTATCAAAAATGTTATATTTCCTAGTGCTGGATCTGCCATATTTGCTAGTTTTGTGCTGGCGTTAGGTAGGGCTTTAGGCGAGACAATAGCAGTAACAATGTTGATTGGTAACACTAATAATATACCGCTATCTATTACAGATACAGCAAATAGTATGGCTAGTGTTATAGCAAACCAGTTTGGCGAGGCTTCTGACCTTAGGCTTAGTTCTCTTGTAGCGATAGGATTATTGCTTTTTGTTATTACTGGGGTGATAAACTATATCGGAAAGATGATTGTTAAACGATTTAACTAAAAAATAGAATGATTTTAATTAACAGATCATCGGTTGCATACCGTAAATTCAAAGATAGATTATTCTATTTTATGGTTGTTATACTATCACTTCTTGTAACAGTGCCACTTGTAGCAATCATAGCAGAGGTGGTAGTTAAAGGATATAAGCAGATCAATTTTTCCTTTTTTACAGAGGTGGCACCTACAACATTAGATGCTATGATGGCAAAAGAGAGTGGTGCAATTATATCGGGAGGTATCGTAAATGGTATCACTGGTACTCTGCTGATGGTTGCTGCGGCATCTATTATAGCTATACCTATTGGAATCATGGGTGGTGTCTATCTCTACGAAAAGCCAAAGGGATTTTTATCTAGCATTGTGCGTTTCTCTACTGAGCTTATTCAAGGTACACCTTCTATTATCATTGGTGTTATAGTATATGCGTGGGTGGTCGTGCCGCTTGGTAGCTACTCAGCCATTGCAGGAAGTGTGGCACTAGCAATTATGATGCTACCACTTATTGTGCGATCTACCGAGGAGACTATGAAGATGTTGCCAGGCACATTAAAAGAGGCTGCATTAGCACTTGGAGGCTCTTATAGCAGTGTTGTGATCAGAGTGTTGTTGCCTTCATCTTTCCATGGGGTCTTTACAGGAATATTGCTATCTGTATCGAGGGTAATGGGTGAAACGGCACCTCTTATGTTGACAGCTCTTGGCAGCTCGGTGGTAAACTGGAACTTAGAGAATCCTACAAGCTCAGCTTCACTTTTGATATGGGAGTTTTACAACGATCCTAATCTTGCCGATTTAGTATGGAGCACCTCATTGTTTCTACTAATGATTATTTTAGTGTTAAACATAACAGCAAAATATATTGCCAATAGGGCGAATTAATAAATTGATATATAATAATGATTGAGCGTAAAAATATATTAGAGCTACGAGATGTAACAGTCTCTTATGGCGGAGCAAAAAATGCAGTAGATAGAGTATCGGCTGATATCAAAGAGAATACAATTACAGCTATAATGGGTCCTTCAGGGTGCGGCAAGAGTACATTGTTAAGAGCTATAAACCGAATGCATGAGTTATATCCTAACATTAAAGTAGGGGGTGAGATTCTGCTTAAGGGCGAGAATGTGTTGAAAATGGATCCTGTAACAGTAAGGCGTGTGGCGGGCATGGTGTTTCAGCGTCCCAACCCTTTCCCTACGATGAGCATTGAGGGAAATGTGCTTGCAGGCTATAAGCTTAACGGTATATCACTATCAAAAAAAGAGAGGGCTATAATAGTAGAAGAGAGTCTTCGCAGTGTGTCGCTATGGGACGAGGTGAAAGATTCATTAAGCAAAAAGGGTACATTCCTATCAGGGGGGCAGCAGCAGCGTTTGTGCATTGCTAGAGCACTAGCTCTAAAGCCAGATGTGCTACTTATGGATGAACCAACCTCAGCCCTTGATCCTATTGCAACAAGCAGGGTAGAAGATTTGTTGGTTGAGCTTAAAGAGCAGTTAGCCATTGTGATTGTAACACATAATATGTCGCAGGCAGCTCGTATATCAGACAGCTCAATGTTTATGTATCTTGGTGAGCTAGTAGAGTATGGCAACACTCACGAAATGTTTACCAACCCCAAGGATAAGCGAACAGAGGAGTACCTAAACGGTCAATTCGGGTGAATTTTTTATATTTTGCGCACTTTTGTGCTTGAAAAAGGTTCTAAAGTACTCGTCGAACTTTTTAAGCGCAAAATTACACCAAATATAAAAAATTCAGTTTGTGCTTGAGCTTTAGGGCATTGCAAATTTGAATTGTTTTAACTGTTTAATTATTTTAACAGTTTAATCATTTCTCAGCACAAAGTTCTATATTTAGTGTAATTTTGTGCTTATAGAAGTTCGAAGAG
>CAMQVM010000162.1 GCA_947038135.1 uncultured Rikenellaceae bacterium | reverse complement strand
TTCAAATTTAGTGCTTCGAAGTCTTGATTTAAGAGGTAAAAAAGTGTTGGTGTCGCCGCTAGAGCATAATGCGGTAATGCGTCCTTTGGTAGATATTGGGGCTGATGTTGAGGTGCTTAAAGCAAGCAGTGATGGTCGTGTGTCTGCCGATGAGCTTTCGAAGTATGATTTTTCAGAGGTGGCACTTATAGTAATAAACCATATTAGCAATGTAAATGGTGTGGTGCAGCCAGTAGAAGAGATAGCATTGATATCTAAAATTAATGGGGTGAAACTAATGGTTGACGCCTCACAGTCTATTGGGTCTGGTGTTACTAAAGAGGTAGAGGCTGATTTTATTATCTTTGCAGGGCATAAATCTTTGTTTGGTGCTACTGGTGTAGGTGGGTTATATGCACGTGATACATCACTTTTAAGACCACTAGTTTTTGGTGGTACAGGTAGCAACTCTGATAGTTTTGAGATGCCAAGTTTTGCGCCTGATAGGTTTGAGGCAGGTACACCTAATATATTAGGTATTGAGGTGCTTTTAGCTGCAATAAAGCATAGACCTGAGCCGTTGCATACTAAGCAGCAGTTTTTAGAGATGCTTAAAGATATAAAAAAAATTAAAGGGGTGCTTGTATATTGTGCCAATTATGATAGTAATCAATCTGAGCTGTTTTCTATTCGGTGTGATAATATAGATCATTCATTGTTTGTGCAGCATTTATATGATGATTATGGTATAGAGATACGTAGTGGGCTTCATTGTTCTCCTTTGGCACACAGGTCGTTAGGTAGTTTTGATGCAGGGCTAGTAAGATTTTCGCTCTCTCCATACCATACTATCGAAGATTTAAACTATCTTTGTAGCTCATTAAAAGAGTTATGTGCGAAAATATAAATTGTTTATTTACATTTAGTGGTGTTAGATCGGCTATAAAGGCTGAGGAGTTATGCAAAAATGGTGGTGTATTAGTGCAGGTTGTTACTATACCTACCTATATAAGCTCTGAGTGTGGCATGGCTCTAAAAGTAAGTGGTAGTGATAAGGCGCAGGTGGTGGAGCTCCTGAGCGATCAAAATATAGAATTTTCGCTCCACAATATATAAAATTGTTATGATAGATCTATTAGAATATAGTAAGGTTGGCGGGTGTTCAGCGAAGATACCTCAAGATAAACTGCTTGATATACTCTCACAGCTCAAGCCGTTAAAAGATAATAATATCCTTGTAGGCATATCTACCAGCGATGATGCAGGGGTTTATAAAATAAATGATGATACAGCACTTATCGTTACAACCGATTTTTTTCCTGCTGTATGTTCTGATCCTTATGAATTTGGGCAGATTGCAGCAGCAAACTCTATAAGTGATGTTTATGCTATGGGTGGAACGCCTCTACTGGTTTTAAATATCATTATGTTTCCATCTACTGAGCTTCCTATGGAGGTTTTGGGCGATATTCTTAAAGGTGGGCAAGATAAAATCAATGAGTCTGGTGCGCTAGTTATGGGCGGACACACAATAGATGATGCTACTGTAAAGTATGGTTTAGCGGTGGTGGGTACTTGCCACCCTGATAGGGTCGTTACTAATGATGGTGTTAAGTGTGGACAAAAGCTTATACTTACCAAGCCGTTAGGCATTGGCGTGCTTATAGCAGCTAAGCGAATGGGTGTGTGTAGTGACGAGGCATACCGTGAGGCTGTTAATCAAATGAAGAGCCTAAATAAAGAGGCGGCCGAGGTAATGCGTGAATTTGGTGTTACAGGTGCTACCGACATTACAGGTTTTGGGCTTGTGGGGCATCTTTTAAAGATGGCTGAGGGTAGTGGTGTAACGATCAATATTAACAGCTCTTCTATACCAACAATGAACGAAGTTGATTCACTTTTGGAGCAAGGTTGTATACCAGGAACAGCTTTTACAAATATAAAATCGGTAGGTGATAAGGTTGTTTTTGCAAAAAAAATAGCTCTTTCAAGAAAAATGTTGTGTGCCGATGCACAAACCTCAGGAGGTATATTAATGGCTGTAGATAGCGATAAAGCGGGTGCTGCGGTAGCTAAACTTAGAAGTATGGGGTGTATTAGTGCTACCATAATTGGAGAGGCTGTAAAAAAAGAGAAAAAAATGGTCTGTTTTTTGGAATAAATTTTGTACATTTGTACTATAATAGAAAAAGAACAATTTATTACATATTTAATAATAACTTAATAAAGCAATATAATGGAAATTACAAGCGCAAATTACAAAGAACTTATAGAGTCAGGCAAACCAGTAGTAATAGATTTTTGGGCAGAGTGGTGTGGTCCTTGTCGAATGATTGGACCAATCATTGAGGAGCTAGCATCTGAGTACGAAGGTCAAGTTACAATTGGCAAGTGCGACGTAGATAGTAATGACGATGTAGCAGCTGAATTTAAGGTTCGCAACATTCCTACTATTATCTTTATCAAAGGTGGAGTAGTTGTAGACAAGCAGGTAGGTGCAGCGACAAAAAGCGCATTAGATCTTAAAATCAAGGCTCTTTTATAGTCTTTATGGGTGGCTAAATACTATTTAGTGCCATTTACAAAAAGAGAGAGAGTCTTGTTTTCAAGGTATTCTCTCTCTTTAATCTCATAAAAGGTTATAATATATAGTGATAGTGAGTGTAATACAAGCTATCATATTTTTGGGTTGATGGCATCATTTAGATTGTGTTACCTTAAAAATTAAGCTATACACCATTAAACCTTTTTATATAAAACTTAAGATGAGTAGAAAACTTAAAATAGGTATTACCCATGGCGATATTAACGGAATAAGCTATGAGGTAATAATTAAAGCGTTATCAGATAGTCTTATATTAGACCTATGCACACCTGTAATATATGGTAGTGTGAGCATAATGACGTATTACAAAAAGAGTATTAGTGAGCTTAACAATTTCTCCTATTCAGTGGTTAACTCTGCTGAGCAGGCTAATCCAAAAAAGGTTAATATAATAAATTGTATTGACGAAATAGAACCAAAGATTAATGTTGGTGAATCTACTGCGCTAGCAGGTCAGTATGCTTTGGCATCTCTTAACATGGCGATGAAAGATTTGAAAAGTGGCGCTATTGATGCTGTTGTTACAGCACCTATCAACAAAGCTAATATGCAGAGTGATCAATTTGATTTTGTAGGTCATACAGAGTTTTTTGCCTCTGGTGATGGCAAAACTCCTCTAATGTTTATGATTAGCGAAAAGGTTAAAGTTGGTCTTGTGTCTATACATGAGCCTCTTGCAAAGGTCTCTTCACATATTACTATTGAGGCGATACTAGAAAAGCTGAGACTTATGCGTCAATCGTTAATACAAGATTTCTCTATAGTAGATCCTAAAATTGCGGTTCTTGGTCTTAATCCTCACGCTGGAGACTGTGGCTTGCTAGGTAATGAAGAGCAAGAGATAGTTATTCCTGCTATCAAGTTAGCTAAAAAAGAGGGAATGTCTATTTTTGGTCCTTTTGCGGCAGATGGATTTTTTGGTAGTACTTCATATAAAAAGTTCGATGCTACACTTGCTATGTTTCATGATCAAGGTCTTACGCCGTTCAAAATCATATCAGAGCTTGGAGGTGTAAATTATACAGCTGGTCTTTCAGTAGTGCGTACTAGCCCTGCACATGGTGTAGGTTATGATATTGCGGGTAAAGATGTTGCTAGTCCTGCATCTTTCAGAGATGCTATATATGCAGCGATTGATATTGTTAGGAGCCGAGATATATATAAAGAGATTACTTCTGATCGTCTACCTATCTACTCTCGTGATAAGTGGGGTAAAGATACCTCAGCGTCAGATATATCGTCTAATGATGATAAATATTAACCTCCTTTTTGAAAGTGATATGATTTAGATATTATTATTTTGTATATGTTACAAAATATGGTGTTGTTATTATGAGCTAGGGGTTTTACATTGGTCTTATTGTTTTAAGAGCATTGTGAAGCCCTTTTTTGAAAATATGCAATAGTGCATTTTTTTATTATATTTTTATACACTATTTATGAGCCTTATTTTAGATTTTATGCGCTGCGACGACAGTGTTAGTCAATCAATACCATTCACTAATCAAGGTGTGTCAGCAGGGTTTCCTTCTCCTGCCGAAGATATATTAGAGTCTACACTTGATCTTAATAAGGAGCTTATTCGAAATCCTGCATCTACATTTTATGCTAGAGTTCGTGGTGAGTCAATGTCGGGTGCTGAAATTCATGATGGCGATCTTTTAGTTATTGATAAGATGGTTGAGCCTTTTGATGGTTGTATAGCTGTGTGTTATATTGATGGTGAGTTTACGTTAAAGCGTGTTAAGTTTGAAAAAGATTATGCGCTATTGATGCCTGAAAATGATAAGTATAAGCCTATTAGGGTTGATGAGTATAGCGATTTTAAAATTTGGGGTGTTGTGCGTTACTGTATCAAAAAGCTTTAATGTAGATGTAGTTATAGGTTTCTATTAATTTATAATGTCACAAAATTTTAATGTTTAAATATGCAAACGCCCAAAAATCACCAAATTATATAGGCTAATTCGCAAAACCTCGGTTTTGTGAATCAGCCAGCTCCCGAAGGGAGCCACCAAGC
>CAMQVM010000161.1 GCA_947038135.1 uncultured Rikenellaceae bacterium | reverse complement strand
ACGGCTATCAGTAAACATACCTAACGGATCACCCATCGACAGCCATTTATTATCTGCGTTATCTTTTATAGGAAACAGAGATAGCATCTTACCATTAAATAAGCTATAAAGTATATTCACCTTCTCGTCAAGCTTTAATATCTCTTTATCATACTTGTTTTGGTCACGTTGATTTTTAGAGTAGAGCACCTCAACCTTATCTTTGAGTATATACTCGCCATTATCATCAAACATATCAATAAAAGCAAGATACTCACCCTCTACACCAAGCTCTTTACAAAGCTGCTCATTACTTATATGTATCATCGGAACACTCCCCCACTCACTTTGATTTGTAACCATTGCCAAAAGCACCTGATTAGCATCTATACCCTTATATGAACGCTCACGATGTATCTTTAACAATATCTTTTCAGCATAGCTACCAATAGGCTCTACCCTACCATTAGGATTCTGCACCATCAACCTAGCGAATTTATCACTCACCTGAGTTGGCGCAACAGTTTTAGCAAGCTCGGCAGCTGATATATACTGCTTTGCACCACCCTGCGCCACTGCCTCACCACCTCCAGCAATAAGCACAACAGCAAACACCACCACAGCCGATATCTCTTTCAGCCTCTTTTTTAACATACTAAAGCGTGACCCCTTATGGAATATAGCAAGCAGAAAACCAAATGCCATCATTAAATACCCTATATAACTAACTATTGTACCCATCAAATCACGGTTTACTGTTAATATAGTACCCATTTCATCAGGATCATACGATGTTTGATATACTCTATAACTACCAATATAGGCAATATTATTCATATATATATCTTTACGAGTTGTAACACCATCATAGGTTATATTCACATCACTGCTATATGACGATGGAGATGAAGAGCCTGGATACCTCTCTAGCTCGAAATCAACCAGCTCAATATCAAAAGGTAGCACTACAGGGCGGCTACCATACTGCAACACAACCTCTACCCCACCGATATGGATGAGTGTTTTGGGCAAAAACTTATACTGCCCCCCATCAATAGATACAACCTCTCGATCATTACCCTTTAAAATTTCGATATTTAGAACAGCACCACCATTATGCATCTTTTTGTAACTTAGAAAGTTAACATCTACCTCCTTACCATCTACATTAAAGTTATATGAAAAGTCACTACTTACCACCTCGCCATATACTGCTTTATCGAGCACACTTTCACTTTCGCCACCGCTTTTCACTTCAATACTTATATAGGTATCACTAGAGAGCGCCACATTGTTACTAGACCCCTCACGCACCGACAGCACACTTTCGCTACCAAACACGTGCGTAAGAATAGCACCAAGCAACATTACCACAAAACCATAATGCAGCAGCAACACACCCCACTTTTTTTGCTTAAATAACCGCCTTTTTTGCGCCATAAACACAAAATTTACTGCCATAAAAAACTGCACGGAGATAAACCACCACGATGTATATATTAAATTTTTTGTTGATATAGTATCATAACTACTCTCAAAAAAAGTTGCTCCTGCTATAATAAAAGCATAGATCAACAACAGACTTACCATAAATATATTGCTACTTATGGTCTCTATGAACCTATTAGGTTTTACTTGTAACTCACCCTCTGTAAACATACTAACTACTATTTTAAATGACTATTAAATTATTTTGAATATTGGTATATAAGTTGCAAGGTAGAAATAATTAGCCACAATTGCAAATGATACGTATTTATACGCATGAAAGGTAGTATTATAATCTTTAACTTTGTAGGCTAAATAGTATTTAAATTAATAGTAATAATATAAATAATTATATCGTGGATATTTTTGAAAGAATTAGACAAAACGCAGGTGGTCCAATAGGGCAATACCTTAAATTCAGCCATGGCTACTACTCATTTCCTAAGCTTGAGGGACCAATCGCCTCTCACATGATGTTTAGAGGAAAAAAGGTTCTTACATGGAGCTTAAACAACTACCTTGGTCTAGCGGCTCACCCTGAGGTGATGCAGGCAGATGCTGATGCAGCTAAGGAGTTTGGTATGGCATACCCTATGGGTGCTCGTATGATGAGCGGTCAAACAGTATGGCATGAGCAGCTAGAGCGTGAGCTAGCAGCATTTGTAAACAAAGAAGATGCGTTTCTTTTAAACTTCGGATATCAAGGAATGGTATCTATCATCGACACTGTTGTTACTAGCAAAGATGTTATTGTGTATGACTCTGAGTCACACGCTTGTATAATCGATGGTCTGCTGCTACATAAAGCTAAAGGCGGTAAGCGTTTTGTGTTTCCTCACAACGACATGGTAAGATGCGAAAAGATGCTTGAGCGTGCTACTAAGCTAGCGGCTACAAATGGTGGCGGTGTATTGCTTATCACCGAGGGGGTGTTTGGCATGAAGGGCGACCTTGGAAACCTTGCAGCTATTGTAGAGATGAAAAACAGATACGACTTCCGTATACTTGTTGACGATGCACACGGATTTGGCACAATGGGCAAGACAGGTGCAGGTACAATGGAGCATTTTGATGTTGAAGATCAAATTGACATCCACTTCTCTACCTTTGCAAAAAGCATGGCAGGAATTGGTGCTTTTGTAGCTGCCGACAAAGATATAGTGAACTTTCTACGTTACAATATGCGTTCACAAACTTACGCTAAGTCGCTACCTATGCCGATGGTAAAGGGTGCGCTAAAGCGCCTAGAGCTGATTAAAGCACATCCAGAGTATAAAGATAAGCTTTGGGAGATTGCTAATGCTCTACAAGCTGGATTTAGAGAGCGTGGCATCGAGATAGGTGTTACTCAATCGCCTGTTACTCCTGTATATATGAAAGGTATAGTTGAAGAGGCTACAAACATTGTTGTTGACCTACGTGAAAACTATGGTATATTCTGCTCGGTAGTAACTTACCCAGTAATACCTAAGGGTGAGATTATTCTTCGTATCATACCTACTGCTACCCACTCAATGGAAGATGTAGAGTATACGCTGAAATGCTTCTCAGAGTGTAAAGTTAAGCTTGATGCTGGCGAATACAATAAGCCGATGGTTAACATGGCTGACAAGGGGGTGTAACTACTCACTTTTGCCTAAATATCCAAATATCTAAATGCTGTTTCAAGGTTATTACTTTGAAACAGCTTTTTTATCTTATATCATAGAATATGAAATTTCTCATACTACAACACCCAGGACACAACAGAGTATACTACAATGCAGCCGATAAGCTTGCTTTAGCCGAGTTGAAGATCGCTTCTACAAAGCTATCTGTTACGATACAAAATTTAGCAATTGAAGAGATTGCACGTGTTAGATACCTTACCTTTGAGAGCGACACACCTCTTAATGATGATGACTTTATTATTATCTCACGCTTATCATTTATCTTTGCTATATATTCGCTCGAGGGAGATATGCTCTCACCGATAGAGGCGTTTCCTTACCACTATGTAAACCCTAAGATTGGAACACTGCTAAAGTACCATGGCAAGACTAATGAGCTGTTTACTAAAATGATGGTGAATATTGCAATGTTATCTAGCGATTACACCCTGCACGACACTATCGAGATGCTTGACCCTTGCTGTGGACGTGGCACCACCTTGTTTGAGGGTGCTGTATATGGTTATAACAGCTACGGTGTAGAGCTTGACCTTAAAGCTGTACAAGAGGGTACACTTTACTTTAAGAAGTTTTTAGAGGAGGAGCGCTATAAGCATAAGACAGATTCACGACAGGTGGCGGGTACGTCTAAGGCTGACGCTACTTATATATATGAGTTTGAGTATACTAAAAGTAAGAAAGAGACTGTTCAGAAACGGTTTGGCATGATCTGCGGAGATACGCAAGAGATGGCCAAGTATTTTAAGAATAACAGATTCCACCTTATCATTGGGGATCTTCCTTATGGTATATATCACCATAACACACGTGATGAAAGGGCTATGCGTAACCCTAGTGAACTGCTTGAGGTGTCGCTTTCTGAGTGGTGTAAGGTGCTTAAGCAAGGGGGTATTATTGCTCTTGCGTGGAACTCTTTTTTGGTTTCTCGTGTTAAGTTGGTTGAGTTGTTTGAGGCTAAAGGGTTTGAGGTGTTGAGCTCTGAGGCTTATTGTGAGCTTGAGCATATGGTTGATCGTTCTATTAAGCGTGATGTGTTGGTTGCTCGGAAGGTTTAGTTTTTGGTTTGATTTGGTTTTGGTTTGTTTTGGGGTGATTCTTTATAGTTTCCATGCAGGGTTAGAGAAACGTAGTTTCTCGCAAAAAGTTTGGGTGTTCCCTTTTTAAAGGGGGCAGTCTTAGCCTCCATGCTCTGTATCACTTAGCTAATGGGTGCACCTAGTTTTGGGTGCACCTAGCTCACTCGGCACGCACACCTTAAAGGCATCTTTTGCGTAGCAGAAGTGCGGTGTGCCGATGGGGTAAACTTACACTTTTGTTTGAGTAAAAACAGCTCTTTATTTACTTTTTTTTACAAAAAAAGTAACAAAAAAATCGGCGCGAGGATTTTGAGGCGAGAAGAAGCATATTTTCTAAATTTTCAGGACTCACTCCCTGCGGTCGCTCAGACATCTGAAAATTCTTAACGAAAATATACTCCCTCTCTTATTTCCTCA
>CAMQVM010000160.1 GCA_947038135.1 uncultured Rikenellaceae bacterium | reverse complement strand
TAAAAAGCGTAAATAAAAATTGTATTACCCCAAAAAACAGCTATATGTTCTATTTTTGGGGTGATTTATTAATAAAAACCATACCTAAATAGTTGAAAATAAGTATATTTAAGGTTTTGCGAATCGCCCTAAATAGTTAAACATATTTGGCAGGCGTTTCTGATATATATATGCACCATACATCTTTGAACGACAATTTGGTTAATTTTTGTAGTATTTGCTTTATTGTATTCTTGATGTATTTATTAGTTTCTTTTACCGCTTTTAGTGCAGATTTGTGACTATTACAAGTAATGCTTTCTATTATTATTTCAGCACTCATAATATTAATTAACTCCTCTGTTGTTTCCTCTGCATATTCTCCTGTTGTAGTGCGATATAATAGGGTATCTTTTAACTCATTTTCTCGATATATAAACAAGCATATTTTATTACTCCAATAAGTTTCATCTATAACTAAACTTACAACTCGTTTACTTGGAATACTCCAGCGCAGATAATCTTCCAAATAGGAGTAAAAATTATTACGTAAAGTCTTTTCACTATAACCATTTTCTTTACATAAATCAATTATAGTACAGCATTTCCCCTAACTATTTTTCACCACATTGCCAGCAGAGAGAGCCAATGAATTGCAAACTCATTAATCATCTTTAGGATTGAGGTTCAGCAACACATTAAAATACACTCCACTCATCACAATTATCAGCATTGACATTTCATCAAATTACAAGTAATAACCCTAACCATAGTTAACGATAGTTAAATATCTAAACACCTTTACAATGACGCTTAGTTAACATTTCATCAATGATTGTATTTTCTTGTCGATAGTTTTTAAAAGTAAACCGTGAAACTCCAAATTGGGCACATATATGACCTATCAACTTACCACTGTTAATCATTGCATATATCTCTTCACTATTATCACGTAGGACCATTAATTTAGGGCAATCACCTACTTTACGCCCCAATATAACCCCCTGCGATTTTCGCAACGCAAGAGCCTCTTTTGTACGTTGAGATATAAGGTTACGCTCTATCTCTGCCACCAACCCAAAGGCAAAACTTAATATTTTGCTATTAATGCTATCATCAAATGCATATCCGTCTTTAGTGCTATATATAGTTATGTTTTTTTCAAGACATTGACCCATTATAGACATCACTTCATGCAGCGTTCTACTTAAGCGTGATATCTCTGTTACTATTAGTGTATCTCCTGTTTTTAGTGATTTAATTAATAATCCGAGTTTCCTTCTACTTCGATCTGTTTTTCCACTTATTACCTCTGTTACCCAACGATCTACTGTTATATTTTTTGCAGTTGCATAACGTGATATCTCATCTTTTTGATTCTCTAAATGTTGTCTTTCTGTACTTACTCTTAGATAAGCGATTACCATAAATGTTCAAATATGTATTGATTATTATTAAGTTTAGACTATAAATATATACATAGATTCTTTCACTATCACAAAAAAAAAGAATGTTTTACATAATTAATTCTCTTTCTTTTGTAAAAACGCATTAAAAACATCAAAATAAACCACTAGATAAGAGAGAGAGCAGCAAAAAAAATAATATCCGTTTATAGAGATCAAAAATGGTGCTGAGATCAATAAAACACATAACTAACACTCATCTACAAACACAAAAGCAGCTCTTCAAAATAAATTTTGAAGAGCTGCTTATTTACAGCTATATTACGAGAAAGTTTAAAGCTTCCCCCCATTACTAAGTTCATTAAACTAGCTACACAATACAGCCTAATTGAGAGATTATATATGTTATTATTTAGCTACACCTTGAATACCAAACATAGATAACTGAGCAAATTTTTTGGTAACTGCAACTTTCACATAACGAGCATCACTTGGCTTAGCAGGAAATTTTTGGAGTTCTTTCTTTCCTTGTGTTACAAAGTTTCCAACTCTAGTCCACTTGGTGTTTTCACCATCATAAATAGTAGCTGTTTCGAAGAAACCTTCATTTACAGTAAGATTCATTCTAGGAGCTAAATTAACACCTGTAACTCTATACTCTTTTCCTAGGTCTACAACAATCCAAACCGGTTCTTCAACAGATGGCTCTGCACCACTCCAACTAGAGTGCCAGTGAGTCTCTAAATTCCCGTCAAGTATATTAGCTGGAGCACCATCACCTTCAGCGTTTGAAGAGGTGTACTCAATAGTCCACGACTTGTCAGTATCAGGCACATCAACAGAGTTAGAGATAGAAGTATAATAAGCGCTCTTAGAAAGGTTAGGAACAATGTCTTTTTCGCTTTCAACACTTTTTAGCTTCAACGCAAAAGCGTAGTTCAGTTTCTGAAGCTTAGATTTATCTACCAAAACAGTCAATTTAGCCGTTGTTTCACCCGCAGGAATAACAAAAGGAATAGGACTTATAGTAAACGCCTCAGCAGGAATAGGCTCAAATAACCCACCTTTAGTTTCATTAAACTCATCAAAAACCTCTTGACTATAATCGAAAATACAAGTTAAGTCCCACAAGTTATTAAAAGGAACTGTTAAAGGAATTTCAATTGTAGCGATATCACTACCCGGATCTACTGGAATATCGTTCTCACCATATAACCCCAAAGACACACTAGCATCTTTAATACTGAAAGTCATGAGTGTAGCACCATCTACAAGACTACTAACTTCAACATCAGAGCTTGTGATACCAAGAGGTAAGGCATAAAGCTCATCAGCAGGTAGCTTTGCAAGCTCAACAACATTAACCGACACAGGTAGTTTTGAATATAACTGATCAGGAGCAAGAGTTACTGTTGTGGTTTCAAAGTTATAACAAGATGCAGGCAGCAATTTATATGATGCAGACATCGTTTCATTATACTTGATCAACTCAGACTCTTTAAGAGCTACAGTTACAACTGCAGGAGTATCATAAAATCCTGATTTTACTACTGAAACACTGTAAACAAGTGTGTCTGACAACGTGTATACATCAAATTGAGACAAACCAGCTTTGGCCATATAGACCTTGTTTGGCTCTAAATTAGCAGCTCCTCGGTCATCTTCGCAACTAGACGAAAATACTAATAGAGATGATAATGCGAACCAGAAAGAAATATTTTTTTTCATTTTTTCGTTTTTTAAATTATACAACAGTGATTACCAAGCGTAATTCTGAATTAAGTTAACATTACGGTCCATCTCTCTTTGGTTAAAAGGATATAAGTAATGTTGAGGACGGAATACCCTAGTTTGGATAACTGAACGCTTCCAGAAAGAGTTTTCACCAAGCACAAACGCTGATGATTTAGCTTTCAGATTCATACCATAAAAATCTCCACCGTCTACATCTTCTGAAATCATCCACTGACGAGTGTCATAATATCTAAATGATTCAAAAGCAAGCTCTACACGACGCTCACGACGAACTGTCTCTCTCATAAACGCTTTATCGCCCAATTTATCACCATAAATATCATTTGTGTCTACTGTATAAACTGGAGTAGTACCATTACCTATAGCTGGAACACCTGCACGAACACGTACCTTATTTAGATATTTCAACATCTCTGTTTGATCACCATCAGACTCAACTAGCGCCTCGCAATAGTTTAGATAAACCTCTGCAAGACGAATCATAGGCAGGTTATACTTACCCCATGTTGGCGTTTTAGCATCAATGTTTTCAGATATAAACTTTTTCACCAAATAACCAGACCAAGGGTGATCATGGTGTTGGTTTCCGTTGTTACCACCTGCATGATATTGAATTACTGTGTTAGGAGCTCTGTAATACTGTGCATTATTCCAAGATACTTGAGCATAAAAACGAGGCTCACGATTCTTATACATATTAAATGCTAGTGCAGCATTTCCTGCAGTTCCTGTAGATAAACAAGGATTAGCAAAAGAAGAGAACCCTAACTCATCGTATCCACTAGTTGGATCAATAGTAGGAGTCCCACCAATTGGCCTACCAGTAACACCTGCATCGCCTTTTTGGTTAAGGTAATATGTTGCACCACCATAACCTACGATAGGATAGATACCTGTATTCATTGCATAAGCATCAACCTGCTGTTGTGTTGGACCTTGACCACCATATCCAGATATAGCACGTGGATTTGTATGTATACCAATATGCCCTGCATCCATATAACGTCCCCAGATAATCTCATCATTCCATTTTTCGTTAAAGATGCCTTTTAGCGACTGATATACATCTGTTCCTGTATATAGAACATGACCAGCAGCTTCTGCAGCATCTACTGCAACTTTACACGCCTCGGCAGCTTTCACCCATTTAGTATCATCTTTAACACCAAATAGCTTAGTTCCGTCAGGGTTTGTTAAATTTGCATAATAAACATTACCGTTAAATAACTCACGTGCTGAGTATACCCTCAAACGTGCAATAAGCGATAAAGCTGCAATTTGTGTAGGCTTTCCAAAATAACGTGAATCGGTGTATGTAACAGGTAGGTCTTTAGCTGTTTCAGCCAACTCGCTAGCAACCCACTCTACACACTCATCCCACGTATTACGTGGATATGCTAAAGCATCTAATTCAGCATCAGGCGCAATAATTTCATCTTTCAACAAAAATATAGGACCATACATCTTCATTAGATCAAAATAGTATGTAGCAGATCGGAAGAGCGTCGTGTAGGGAAAGAG
>CAMQVM010000159.1 GCA_947038135.1 uncultured Rikenellaceae bacterium | reverse complement strand
TTGCCATAACCTTCAAACAACTGCGCCATTACTGTTTGTGCGCTCGACCCCATAAAAGGCTCATTCATAATATCAAAACCCGCCACCGACGACGCACCCGCATATCTACCAGCAACAATCTTCCATACATTAATATAGTGATCTTGAATACCTACACTATCAGCAGCCAATTTGTTACCCCAAAAGTTATCAAACACCCTATGTATTGCAGGACTAACCAAATATGCATCACTCCACACATCGCCCGTAACATGAGGTTGACCATCTTCAAAGGTAGCCCAAAGTGGAGCACCATCTGCATACTTGCGGCTATACAGATCTTGGTGCATATCTAGTATCAGCCATAAGCCATTATCTTCAGCCCACTGCACACGCTTATCTATCTCTTTCAAATACTCTTCATTTATAACACCTGGCTCAGGCTCTAACCCGTCCCAAATAATACCATATCTAACACAGTTAAAACCCCACTCTTTAAACTGCTTAAATATCAGCTCATCATTTTTGTTTACATACCCTTGCGTAGGGTCTTTTAAAACATGATTTATACCATTTAAAACAACAGTCGCCCCATTACCATCAACAAAGCTCTCATTGAAGACACTAAGTTTACCGCTACCCTCTTTATCTACAAAAGAGGGGCTTGCACACCCTACTTGAAACAGCGCAAAAGCTGTAAACAACACATTAACAAACCTCATAATAATAACGTTTAACAAAATTACACAAACAACTCACTTATAATAAAATCAGATTTCAGAAAGTGCTCACATGGTATATATAGGTAGTTACCATCTATCACAAGCTCTTTAATCTCAATATATTTTGCACTATCTTTAACTACTCTATCTAGCGATTCTTTGCCATATACACTCTCAATATATTTCAAATCTACCCCTTTAGCGGTACGCAACATCGTCATAACATCTTCATTAAGGCGATTGGTTGAGGTTAACACCTCTTGTTCAAACTGCACCTCTCCCCCCTCAATAGCTCGCAGATACCGAGGATTAGAAGAGAAGTTCCACCGACGAATATTTTCACCATCAAAAGAGTGTGCTGATGGTCCAACACCCAAATATGGCTTTGCTCCCCAATAGTTGCTATTATGGGTAGCCATAAAAGATTTCTTAGCGAAGTTAGATATCTCATAATGCTCATACCCGCTCTTTTGGAGCGCCTCAGACACTATTTTAAAATGCAGTTCACTAACAGACTCATCTACTGCTTTAATTGCCCCTTTACGCTCCATAGTAGCAAAAATAGAGCCTTTTTCGATTGTTAAGTGGTATGCAGACAGATGCTCAGGCGCTAGAGATATCGCAATATCAAGGTCACGCTTCAAAGACTCTAAGCTCTGCGAGGGAATACCATAAATCAGATCCATTGTAATATTCGAGAAGCCAAACTTCCTAGCATTTTCTATTGCACGCACAGCCTCTGATCCATTATGCCTACGATTTATAAGTTTTAATATATCGTCGTCAAAGCTCTGTACACCTATACTAAGCCTATTGCAAGAGGTATGTGACAACTTTTCGAGATACTCGGGTGTTAAATCGTCGGGGTTAGCCTCAATTGTAACCTCTCGAAAAGAGCTTACCCCCCACAACTCTTTCACCTTATCAATAAAACTTTGCAACACCTCAGGAGCATATAACGTTGGAGTACCCCCGCCTATATATAGAGTCTCGATTGTTTGCGAAGAGTCGAAAAAATCACGCTCTTGCTCTAGCTCTTTAAGTATAGCCAATGCCATCTGCTCTTTGCGCTGTTCTGACAGAGAGAAGTGAAATGAACAGTAGTGGCACAACGCCCTACAAAAAGGTATGTGTATATATATTCCTGCCAAAATATTATTTATTAAAGTGAGGAGAAAAAAGATCTATCATATACTGCGGAGGACGTATTGCACGTTTAGTGGCGCTATCCATAAAAGCTAGTGTAACACTACCAGTAGTAAGCTTTTGCTCACCCCTAAACACCTCATAGTGAAATGTTATCTTCACCCCTGGCATCTCTTTAAGTGTGGTATGTATTGTTAGCAAATCATCATAATTTGCGGGAATCCCATAGTTGATATTCACATTTATTACAGGCAGCATTAGCCCTCGTGCCTCCATCTCTTTATTAGTTATACCTAGTGCACGAATAAACTCTGTACGTGCTACATCGAAATAGTCGACATAATGCGCATGATAAAGAAACTGCATCTGATCAACCTCTCCATATCTAACCCTAACCTCTGTTTTATGTGTTATCATAATATATATTCTAATAAAATATCAAATTTTCTTGTAGTATTAATTACAAAGTTAGACCGCCTATAAATTGCGAACTGCTGCATCATTTTCGTGGTTAGGATTCAGTCACATATTAAAGTATGCTCCTTAAATTCCAACCCTCAACTCTTTGCATTTCATCAATTTACAGGCGATCTCAAAGCATAAATCAAACACAAAAAGAGCATTCAAAGATTAATTCGAATGCTCTTTTTTAAGATTGTAAATATAATTTAGACCGCCTTCAGATCGATAAAATACGAATAATATCTATATTTCATGTGATAAAAGAAAACTATCGCCGACAACAGCCTGAATTATTTAGAAGTTATACTGCACAAGAAGATTGATTCTGTTAGCAGTACCCATTGCTTTAGAGTGCTCTCTTTTCATACCTCTAAGGTACTCAAAACCAAGCTGCATCTCTTGCGTAACATTCCAAAATATATTGGCTGCATAGTACTGTGAGTATTTAAATAGGTCTTTTGCTACAGGCATACTGCTTGCATTATAGAATAAATTCTCTGAGTAAAGATGAGCGTAGCTATATGTAAATGAAGTAAACACGTCGTCAGTGATATTACATTTAATACCTGCATAAGCTCCCCACATAGGTAGTGTTTGTAGGTCACCAGCATACATTCCATTAGGCATTAAATCGTAATGCATATCATTAAAACCATTGATATAGTTTGCTATACCTTTACCATACACACCTTGAAAGTAAACAGTAAATAGACGAGAGATATCAGCAGTACCACTAAGTTGAACTCCCCAACCTTGCTCAGTTTTTGTTTGATAAGTTTTGTTGTTTGCATAGTTCATGTTACGATAAAGACCTGTTGCACGAATATGTCCACCGTCCCAGTTGCTTTGTAGATAAGCTACAATATTAGGCACCTGCTGAACCTGCGCTTGTGTGTCTGCTGTATAAGTAGCACTCACGGTAGGAAACTCGGCAGCTACTGCAAATTGCATCTTTTCGCAAGCAAACATTCTGCTATAACGAACTTGTGGCAGATGGTAACCACCATAGCTTGTAGGTCCTGAGTAGTCGATTGTAGGCGATATAGCATTAACATCGGTAAAAGTGCTACGACGCTGTCCGATACTAAACCCTTTGAAATCGATATAGGCATTTCTCAACTGAGGAGTATAGTTTTCGCCCATAAAATTAAAAGAGGTGTATACCGAAAAATGTCCTAACCTGCGTGTTGTACCTACTAATTTCAAGTAGATCTCAGATGTTGCAGCAGACATTAGCGCTTGTGACCTAGGACGAAGACCGTTTCCTATTGGCACATTAACAGTGTTAAACCCTGTGTTGTAGCTTCCTGGAATAATACCAGTAAAATCGCTACCTGCAGTACCTCTAACCATACCACCAATACCCAACGCAAATTTATGCTTACTATCTAAAAGCACAAAACGAGGTGGTGTAGGATCAAGAAAATGCCTCTCTGTGTCTTTAGTCATATACTCAATAAGAGTAATGTTAGAGTTGACATTTGGGTTAAGGTAAAAAACAGACACCCTTTTTTTGTCAGCGGGTGTCTCATCTAAAGGTTTCTCTGTGGCATTTGCGCCTACTGAAAACAGCAACATAGATGTTAGAAAAAGAGTTAATTTTTTTGATTTCATAATTATAATTTTAATTGTTAAACATAAATAATTACAAACGATTAAACAAATTTTGCGCCAACAACAAAAAAAGATTACCTTTGTAGCATGAATGATATAAATAAACTAAAAGAAAACGTTGGAATAACGGAACTTACAGATATGCAGAAAGAGGCTATCGAAAAGCACCTTTCGTACTCTAACATACAATTATTAGCACCTACGGGTTCAGGAAAAAGCATTGCTTTTATTTTTTCAGCCCTACAAAAGATAAAAGAGTATAATGATCGTAATGTAGAGATCGTTATACTTGTGCCATCAAGAGAGCTAGCTTTACAGATAGAGCGTGTGGTAGTATCGTGTAAAACAAGCATGAAGATATCCTCTTTATATGGCGGACACAACTTTCGAGATGAGTCTACAAGCCTTAAAAACCCACCTAAGATAATAATTGCTACACCAGGTCGCCTATCCGACCACATACGAAGAGGTACAGTAGACCTAAGCCACGTGCACCATGTTATAGTAGATGAGTTTGACAAATGCCTTGAGATGGGCTTTGATGATGATATCTTTGATATTTTCAAATCGCTACCTGCATTAAAGTCACGCACACTCACCTCAGCCACTAGTTGTAAAGAGCTACCTCGGTTTATAGACTTCAACGACGCTTATGTTGTAGATTTTTCGAGCGCTGTAACACCAATTGAGAGTAAAGATATAGTAACAAAGCTAGTAGAGGTAAAGGGTGATAGGCTAGATACACTATACG
>CAMQVM010000158.1 GCA_947038135.1 uncultured Rikenellaceae bacterium | reverse complement strand
TCCCTTCGGGAGCTGGCTAATTCACAAAACCGAGGTTTTGCGAATTAGCCTAAATAGATTAGGGCGGTCTACAAAATTATATTTTGTGAACCGCCCTCTAAGCTTCTTATTATATAATGAATTATAACTTGCTCTATCTTTCAGACTCAAGCGACTCTGAAAACCAAGCCCAAAGGTTATCATCTTTTGGAACTGGAGCAACAACATTCATCTTCTCTTTAGTAACTGGGTGTACAAACTCTAAGCTTCTAGCATGAAGCGATATAGAGCCATCTTTATTTGATCGTGGCGCACCATATTTCAAGTCGCCCTTAATAGGGCACCCTATTTTAGATAGCTGACTACGCACTTGATGGTGTCTACCTGTTATAAGCTCTATATCAAGTAGGTAATAATGCTGACTTGCACCAATAAGGTTGTATATCAAAACCGACTCTTTAGCACCTTGCGATGGAGTATCGAAAGCATACGAACGATTTTTCTTTGAGTTACGAGCTACAAAATGCGTAAGTGTTTCGCACTCAGTAGTGGGCTTACGCTCAACGATAGCAAGATACTTCTTTTTTATATCTCTATCTTTAACCATCAAATTCATTCGTGTAAGAGCCTTAGAGGTCTTTGCAAATATTACAGCTCCACTAACTGGTCTGTCGATTCTATGCACCACTCCAAGAAATACTGCTCCTGGCTTGTTGTCACGTCGTTTGATGAACTCTTTAACGGCATCTTCTAAACCTGTCTCTCCGTTTGCATCTACCTGTACTAGATCACCTGCCGCCTTGTTTATTATCAAGAGGTGGTTATCTTCAAATATTATTTTTTCTGCTGTAAATATCATAATCTGCTATTTTTTACAAAGATACGAAAAAATGTTAACTTCTGTTAATAACTCGAATAAAAAAGGAATAAATGAGGCAATTCTCAAAACAAGACCGTTGCAAAATTTACAACAATATAAACTTCAAGATGAATATAAGAGCCAAAATAACCATCATAGGAGTAAGCTTTTTATATTTTCCTGCCACAATATTAATTAAAACATACGAGATAATACCGAACATAATTCCATTAGCGATGCTATATGTTAGAGGTATAAATATTATTGTAAGAAATGCGGGAATAGCCTCTGACATATCATCAAAATCCATACGAGCCACCCCACGAAGCATAAAGAGCCCCACCATCACCAAAGCGCAACACGTAGCAGCACCAGGAACAACCAAAAAGATAGGTGCAAATAGAAGCGAGCACAAAAATAGCACACCAACAGTTACTGCTGTAAGTCCCGTACGTCCCCCTGAAAGAACACCTGCTGCACTCTCTACATACGAGCCTACTGTACTAGTTCCTAAGCCTGCACCAATTGTAGTTGTTATAGCATCGGCAAAGAGCGCTTTTTTAATATTGGGCACATCACCATTCTTATCTAATATTTTAGCACTGCTACAAACACCTATAAGAGTACCGACGACATCAAATATAGCTACAAACATAAATGTAAGTACCACAATCAACATATCTAAGCTCCATATTTGCGACCACTCAAAATCAGCAAAATGATTAGTTAAACCTATTGACGATGCTAAAGGGTGAAAATCGTCTGGTATATTGGTTACTCCTAGTGGTATACCTATAATTGTAGTTATGATGATACTTATCAATATTGCACCTGGAGTTTTTAACACCAAAAAAATTGCCGCCAAAGCAATACCTATAAATCCTAGTAATACTGATGAACTTGAGATATCGCCTAATGTTAACAGTGTGTTAGGATCACCTATTATGATACCACTATTTTTCAACCCTACAACTGTGATAAACAGACCTATACCTACCGACAACCCTATTTTGATATTTTTGGGTATAGCATTAACAATCGCCTCACGGATATTGAAAAGTGACATTAGCATAAACAGAAGCCCCGAGATAAACACTGCAACCAACGCAAAAGGATATGAGTGCCCCATAGCAGCGACTACAGTAACAGCAAAAAAGGTATTCAACCCCATGCTAGGAGCTAAACCAATAGGAAGATTTGACAGTAGACCCATCAGCACCGAGCCCACAAATGAGGCGATGGCTGTTGCTGCAAATATACTCTCTTTGCTAGCACCTGCAACCGATAATATATCGGGATTAATGGCAAGTATATATGCCATTGCCATAAAGGTTGTAAAGCCTGCAACTACCTCTTGACGTACCGTAGTGCCATTTTTTGTTAGCTTGAAAAATTTATCTAGCATGTTAGTCTATTTATTTTGTTCAAAAATTAGTATTGTCGTTTTAAATATCTACTTCTCCATTTTGATTTTGTATGTACACCCCTCTTTAACAGCAATACACGCATCAAAATTATTTTTACCTTCTGCCTCAAACAGCTCAACCTTACCCTTATAACGCATAGAAAAATGACCTAATAGCAACTGCTTAACCTCTGCAAGCTGTGCAATATATGCCGCCCCTTTAGCCGTGCTGTGTGATGTTGCATAAGCTATCTTTTTGTCACTATCTAAAAAGGTAGATTCATGATATAACAGATCTACACCTTTAATAATAGGAACAATCTGTTTTGATGGCGCTGTATCGCTGCAATATGCAAAACTACGAGGTTTGTATGGAGCAAATGCTATGCGATGATTAGCTACTACCTCACCCGAAGCTAGAGTTACATCACTGCCTTGCTTGGCACTATTAATCTGTTGAATATCTAAGTTATAGTAGGTTATGCTCTCTTTATATATGTTAAGAGCTGGTGTTTTCTCTTTAAACAAAAATCCTGTTGTAGGTACTTTATGCTTTAGAGGAATAGTATACACCTCAAGCACCTTATTTTGATATATAAGATTAGATGTAGCAGTATCAACTTCGATACACTCGATAGTATAAGACAAGTTTTGCTCAAAGAAATTAATATGGTTATCAATAATTTGCCTTAATGGAGCAGGGGCGTAGATACATAGCTTTGTTTTTCGCCCTAAGAGTGACATTGAGGAGATCAATCCATAGATGCCATAAAAGTGGTCGCCATGAAGGTGTGATATGAATATATGGTTTATACGCAACGCATTAAACCCATATCTTTTAAGTTGCACCTGCACACTTTCGCCACAGTCTATTAAATAAAACTGCTCATGTACATTAAGTACATGAGCAGATGGATACTTGCCTA
Organism: uncultured Rikenellaceae bacterium; assembly: GCA_947038135.1. Classification (GTDB taxonomy): domain Bacteria; phylum Bacteroidota; class Bacteroidia; order Bacteroidales; family Rikenellaceae; genus CAMQVM01. Next base: position 1,506 of record CAMQVM010000158.1, on the reverse strand, counting down.
CCGATGGCTGAGCTGAAATAGAACCTAAAACAGTAAAATCAAAACTCATCTTTAGTAGGTTATTTATAAATGATTACTTAGCCTCACCTTCAAGCTTAGCTTTAAGCTCAGCAAGACCTGCGATATCACCTAGTGTAGATTTCTCAACTGAAGCATTTAATTTCTTAACTGCTTTTTGTGTAGACTCAGCACCTGCTGCACCTGCTGCACCTCCTCTAGCTTCGCTAGGCTCAATTTTAGCAGCCTCAGAAGGCTTAAGGTTAGATAGAGTGATACGCTTAGTAGCTTTCACAAACTCGATAATACGAAGAGTCAACTTATCGTTAACTACAGGAGCAGCGCTATCTTTAGAAAGCTGCTTCATAGGAACGAATCCTTCAACACCATGCTCTAAAGTAACAACAAAACCTTTATCGTTTATCTCAGTTACAACTGCCTCATGCTGAGAATCGATCGTGAAGATAGTTTCGAATACATCCCATGGATTCTCTTCTAACTGCTTATGACCTAAACTTAAACGACGGTTGTCTTTGTCGATTTCAAGAACTACAACTTCGATATCAGCTCCTTTTTGAGTGAACTCAGCAGGATGCTTGATTTTCTTAGTCCAGCTAAGATCAGAGATATGGATAAGACCATCTACACCCTCTTCGATCTCAACAAATACACCAAAGTTAGTAAAGTTACGAACTTTAGCTGTGTGGCGTGAACCTACTGCATACTTCTCGCTGATTTCAGCCCAAGGATCGTTAGCAAGCTGCTTGATACCTAATGACATCTTACGCTCTGATCTATCAAGAGTAAGAATTACTGCTTCAATCTCATCACCTACTTTCATAAACTCTTGAGCGCTACGAAGATGCTGTGACCATGACATCTCACTTACGTGGATTAGACCTTCAACACCTGGAGCAATCTCGATAAATGCACCATAATCAGCGATTACTACAACCTTACCTTTAAGAGTATTACCTACTTTAAGGTCTGGATCTAGCGCATCCCATGGATGAGCAGAAAGTTGCTTAAGACCTAGAGCGATACGCTTTTTAGCGTCGTCAAAGTCAAGAATTACAACGTTTAATTTCTGATCAAGTGATACAACTTCTTCTGGGTGGTTAACTCTACCCCATGAAAGATCTGTGATATGTACAAGACCATCTACACCGCCAAGGTCGATAAATACACCATACGAAGTGATGTTTTTAACTGTACCCTCAAGAACTTGACCTTTTTCAAGCTTAGAGATGATATCTTTTTTCTGCTGCTCAAGCTCAGCCTCAATAAGAGCCTTATGAGATACAACAACATTACGGAATTCTTGGTTGATCTTAACAACTTTAAACTCCATAGTTTTATTAACATATATATCGTAATCACGGATTGGCTTAACATCGATCTGCGAACCTGGTAAGAATGCCTCAATACCAAATACATCTACGATCATACCACCTTTAGTACGACATTTAACAAATCCTTTGATGATTTCGTCTTTTTCAAGAGCCTCGT
>CAMQVM010000157.1 GCA_947038135.1 uncultured Rikenellaceae bacterium | reverse complement strand
TGAATAGCATCAAGATTTTGCTGCTTAGCCAAAGTAGCAATACGCTTCTTATCTTCACAAGCACCATTCTCAGCCTCAATACGTGCCTCAAGGTTAGTCTTAGTATCCCATACAACCTCACCTAACAACTCAGCAAACTTCGATGCGTGCTCAGCCTCTTCCCAAGCAATACGCTTGTAAGCCTCAGCAACCTCAGGATAACCCTCTCTGTCTGCCTGACGGCTCATAGCAAGATACATTCCTACCTCAGTACACTCACCCATAAAGTGAGCCTTAAGACCCTCTACAATCTCAGGATCTACATCTTTAGCTACACCAATACGGTGCTCATCAGCCCATGTAAGTTCGCCCTCATTAGCTACTACTTCTTTAAATTTTATAGCTGGCACTTTACACTGTGGACAATTTTCTGGTGCTTCTTCTCCTGTATGCGTGAATCCGCATACTGTACAAATGAATTTCTTAATCATAATAATATGTTTTATGTTTGTTAATGTCTAATGCAAACATACAGCATATTTTTTGAATTACATAATAAAATCTATAGTAATTTCCTAACGATATATAGGAATAATTTATAAGTAACAATAAGAACCTAACAATCAAAGTATTAACTTCAAAATAATAAATTTAAAAATATATATCCCAATAGTAGTAAGCGACAGTCCAGACTACAAATCGAGCACCTTTGCCGATGAACATATACAAAGCAGTAACCTTTGGCGACAGCTTATAGAACCCTAAAGCAATAGCTAACACATCGCCAATACCTGGAAGCCATGAGAATAACGCTAACGCAGGACCAAATTTATCAACCCATTTCTTCTGCTTTTCAAGAGTCGATTTTTTTACACGCATATATTTTTCTAGCCACTCCATTTTACCCATGTAACCCATCCAGTAAGATACTAAGCCCCCAAGCCAGTTACCAAAAGTAGCCACAACAGTCGCTATAATAGGGTTAGCGCCAGTAGCAAGAAGTGCTACAAGCATTACATCGGAGCTAAATGGTATTATCGTAGCCGCAAGAAATGCACCTATAAAAAGCCCAAAATAACCATAATCTACCAGCCACTCCATCAATTAGCTAATTTTAGGGGTTGGGCGGAACGTGTAGTGTCGCTGCATTAGGTAGCTAAACATTACAGTGAATATAGTAATTAAGATGTTTGACATAGATGGATACACGCCTATATATACTAGCAGTGTTATTCCGAAATATTTAATAGCAATATTTGCAACTACAACAGATAAGTATTTGACCGATTGCCAAAGTGTTCGACCTCTATTATGTTCAAACGATACATATTTTGCAAGCCAAAACCCCGTGAATAAAGGTATTGGGAATACAATAAGAAAAGCGGCTATCTCAGATGAGATAGTCGCAAATGGTAGCACAAGGTCTTGTTGACCTAGAACATAGTTAAACACTATAAAATAGAGTAATGCATCAATAGCCATATTAGCACTGCCACAAAGCCCATATCGAAAATTCACCTTAGGCACAAACTTAGCTATTATAGGTAGATACAACCTATCTAATATTTTTATTATCGTATTTCTAATCAACGTATATTGTATTTAGTTAATCTTGTTTATTAGTAAAATGCTATTATATATAATAATGAATCAACATTAAATTATTCATTCAACGCTTCGGCTTCAATCTCTTCATCATCAGATGGTATCCCCAACAACTCTTCAAGTTTTCTGCTTAGCTCACTGCTACGTAAATTCTTAGCTATTATGATTCCATCAGGAGAGATAAGGAAGCTTGAAGGTATAGAGCTAACACCATATCTTATAGCAGGCTCACAGTTCCAAAATTTCAAGTCCGATACATTATACCAATCTAATTTATCTTTATCGATAGCCTCAGCCCATTTTTCACTCTGACCAGGTCTGTCAAGTGATACACCATATACTGTAAAGCCACGATCTTTATATTGGTTGTACACATTAACTAGGTGTGGATTCTCTTTTCTGCAAGGAGGACACCATGATGCCCAAAAATCAACAAGCACATAACCACCCTTGTTAACTACCGACGATAGCGAGATAATATCTCCTTGTGGGTTAGGTAGTGATATCTCCATATACTTACAACCAATATCGCTCTTTTTCATAGCTACGATTCGCTCATCGAGCATCTTTATATAAGAGCTATTTTGCACCATTGGTGAAAGCAGTGATTTCAAAGAATCGAGTTGTGCAGCTGGCAGCTGGTAGCCTAAATTGCGAAATAGCACATATCCAGCAGCCACTTTATTGCTGTTTTGAGCAACAAAATTTATTACTGAATCTAAATTTTTACTTATAGGAAAATACTCCTTCTCATACACATCTTGCTCTGAAGAGCCTGATATTGCAATTTCGTCTGCAAACATGATGTCACCTGCAAGAGTGATTTTTGAATTTTCAATAAAAAGAGTTTTAAAAGGTCTGTTTTCGCCTTTTAAAGTTAGTGTTGCTATTACTGGAGATTCTAGAGTGCCTGTAAATGTAAATATTCCGTCTGAAATATCTGCCGAGTCTGTTAATATAGGCATCTTTCCCTCAAGGATAGATAGATAGATTGTCCCCTCTTTACGAGCTATATCACCTTTGATGGTGTAGCCACTATCGGGAGTACAAGACGTTGCAAGCGTTATAACTGCTAGCGAGATGTAAAAACTTAACTTTTTCATAATACCAATAATTAATTATATATACAAAGATAGTAATAAAAATGAGATTTCTATTACGATCTTTTAAGTTACTTTATTATTTTCCCTGGATTTTTGCTGATAAAATCATTCCAGCTACTTTTTGAGCTTGACATAAGCGGATTTGTGATTCTGAAATGGTGACAAAGAGCTGCTGCTAGCCCATCACTAGCATCAAGGTTTTTAGGCATCTCTTTAATATTCATTATACTCTTTAACATTGAGGCTACCTGCTCTTTTGAAGCTGAGCCGCTACCAGTTATTGCTAGCTTTATTTTACGAGGAGCATACTCAAATACATCTATACCCCGAGCAAGACCTGCTGCCATTGCCACACCTTGCGCCCTGCCGAGCTTTAACATACTTTGTACGTTCTCGCCATAAAATGGGGCTTCAAGAGCCATCTCTTCGGGCTGGTACTCAGTAACAATTGCTGTAACCCTCTCAAATATATGCGCCAATTTAGCGTAGTGGTCTGGAAGTTTAGAGAGATCTATATACCCCATCACAATCATCTTTACACTATTACCTTTGCTGTCTATTACGCCATAACCCATCTTATTTGTACCTGGGTCTATACCTATTATTCGCACTATCTTACTTTTGTATAAGAGACTTTAGCTCAGCTAGCTCCTTTTCAAGCTTGCTTACTTGCATGCTTAATTTAGGCAGTGACTTCTGCACAACTATCGAACGTCTACAAGTAGAGGCATCATAAGCTGGTGACCCCATTAATATTGCGCCCTCTTGTTTGATGGTGTTTGATATTCCCGATTGTGATGATACCATTACTTTATTGGCAACAGTAATATGTCCTGAAACACCTACTTGTCCACCAAAAACACAATTTTCACCTATCTTTGTTGAGCCCGCAACACCTACTTGAGCTGCTATGACAGTGTTTTTTCCTATTTCAACATTATGTGCTATCTGTATAAGGTTATCTAGCTTAACACCATTTTTTATAATTGTTGAGCCCATGGTAGCCCTGTCGATAACACTATTTGAGCCTATATCTACATTATCTTCAATGATTACATTGCCGATTTGTGGAACTTTCTTGAAAATATCTCCCTCAGGAGCAAATCCAAAACCGTCTGACCCAATAACGCTACCACTATGTATTGTTACATCGTTACCTATAACTGTATCGTCGTATATAGTTACCGATGGGTAAATAGTTGCGTTATCACCAATAGTTACATTATTATCGATTGATACGCTAGCGTATATCTTTACATTTTTTCCGAGCTTTACATTTTTTCCTATCGACACAAATGCCCCTATGTATATATCATCTGGCAGTTGTGTATCGGTATCTATAAATGATTGAGAGTTAACCCCCGTTCTATCTGATTTGTTTGCTGCATATAGCTCTAATAGTTGCGCAAATGCTTTGTATGCGTCATCTACCTTGACAAGTGTTGCTGACACCTCTGATGTAGCTGTAAAATCTCTATTTACAATAACTATTGATGCTTCGGTGGTATATATATATTTCTCGTATTTTGAGTTGGCAAGAAAAGAGAGTGAGCCTTTTTTTCCCTCTTCAATTTTAGCAACAGTTGTAACAGTGCTATTTTTATCTCCAACTATCTCTCCTTCAAGAAATGATGCGATTATTTCAGCTGTAAATTCCATCTAGTATGATATAAGTTTGGTTGTTGTTTATACTGGTTTATACTGGTATATTCTCCTCTAGCTTCATAATAATATGCCTTCTCTCTTTGTGTCTTTTTGGATATGCCTCTTGCGCTTTTCTTGCAAGTAGCATCTTTGGAAGAACCAAAAGAAATACTATACCTATTAAAATGTTTACTACAAATAGTATATTAGGATTTAAAAAGTTGAAAAACAAATTTCCAACGGTTAAAATCACCGTAAAACTAATAATTATCAGTGTGCTCTTAATATGCGAAAAGCCTAAAGCTATGATATGGTGGTGGATATGTCGTTTATCGGGGTGAAATGGAGATTTACCTGTCAAGATACGCTCAGCAAATACTCGTATAGTGTCAAAAATAGGGACAAACATGAGTGAC
>CAMQVM010000156.1 GCA_947038135.1 uncultured Rikenellaceae bacterium | reverse complement strand
AAATAATATAACAAACAATAATTAATAGTAAAATGAAAATAGACAGATTAACAATAACCACATTATCGGCAGCAGCAATATTGATAACAAGTTGTTCGGTGGTAGACAATATTAACAAAAAGTTCTCAGATGAGGTAGTGATTCCAGCAGAGGTGTTACAGCGGGTAAGTACGTCATTTGCAGATAGCATAATGATTAATGATATAGTGGTGTATAATGGAACAATTGAGCCATTTAAAAAGAATAACATCTCCTCTTCATCGCCTTTCAGAATAGAGAAGATATATGTAGAGGTTGGCGATAATGTAAAAAAAGGGGCTATAATAGCGCAGATGGAGCAGAGCCAGTATCTTCAACAAGAACTACAGCTTGAGAACCTAGCTACCGATTTAATGCGTATGGAGGAGCTTAATAAAGTTGGGGGAGTGTCGAACCAGCAGGTCGATCAACTACGCACACAGCACGATGTAGCTAAAAAGGCACTTAGTTATCTTAAAGAGAATACCATATTACGAAGCCCAATTGATGGGGTAGTGACAGGGCGCTATTATGATGAAGGTGATATGTTATCTACCATGGCATCGGCTACTGGAGAGTCGGGTGTAGCAACTGTTATGCAGATAGATAAGCTGAAGGTGATTATTAACATCTCAGAATATCTTTTTACAAGAATCAAAAAGGGTATGAGTGTTAATATTACAACTGATAGCTACGGTAGTGAGCAGTTTAAAGGTGAGATCTCGTTGATATATCCATATATTGATGCTTCAACACATACCTTTGCCGTTGAGGTGATAATTCCTAACACCGATTTGAAGCTTCGTCCAGGAATGTTTAGCTATGTAGAGATTGATTTTGGTGATAAGCAAGTGGTTGCTATTGATGACAAAGCAGTGCAGAAGCAGATAGGTAGCAATGAAAAATATATCTTTACTATCGTTGATAACACGGTGGTGCGTAATGTTGTGGAGGTAGGTCGCTCTTTAGGTAACCTTGTGGTTATTGACAGTGGTGTATCTGTTGGTGATGAGGTTGTTACTAAAGGTATCGGACGTCTTATAGAGGGCGATAAAGTTAATATTGTAAATAATTAAGATAGATAAAGATGAAAATATTTGAAACATCGGTACGAAAGCCCATCTCTACCATACTTCTATTTATAGGGGTAATGATTATGGGGCTCTACTCTATGCGCAATCTTGCGATAGATCTGTATCCTGATATGGAGATTCCAACAATCAATGTTGTTACTCAATATTATGGTGTTAATGCCACTGATATAGAAAATAATGTAACAAAAATACTCGAAGATCAACTTAATACCGTTGATGAGCTAAAGAAGATAACCTCTAAATCGAAAGATAACATCTCTATTATAACACTAGAGTTTGAGTGGGGGTCAGATATCACCGAGGCTTCTAATGATGTGCGTGATGCTATAAGTAATAGTATGCCTCTGCTTCCTGATGAGGTTGAGCCGCCACTATTAATGAAGTTTAGCTCTTCATCTATACCAGTGCTTATCATGTCTGCCTCGGCAGACGAGAGCTACCCTGCACTCGATAAAATTATAGAAGATAAGTTTGTAAATCGTATAAATAGAATCGATGGTGTGGGTTCTGTTTCGTTGTCGGGTGTGCCTGTAAGGGAGGTTCATGTATATGTAGACCCTCGTAAAATAGAGGCTTATGGGCTCTCGGTAGAGCAACTAGGTGAGATAATACGAGCAGAAAATATTAATATTGCAGGTGGTTCTATCGATATAGGTAGTAGTACCTTTACGGTGAAGAGTGATGGTGAGTTTTTCTCTTCAGACGAGATATCTAATATCGTAGTTGCTAATAAAGAGGGGCAGAAGATACTACTATCTGATGTGGCTGATGTGCGTGATACTCTTCGTGAGCTAACAATAGACCAGCGAACATCTGGCGAGAAGTCGCTAATGATGGTTATATTAAAGCAGTCGGGCTCTAACACTGTGCAGATTGCCGATGATGTGATTGCTGCACTTCCCGAGATTCAAAAAACTCTTCCTGATGATGTGAAGATTCGAGTGGTTTATGATACATCTGAGAATATTAGCGCAAGTATATCTAGTTTAAGTGATACAATTATGTATGCTTTTATATTTGTGGTGCTTGTAGTGTTGTTCTTTTTGGGGCGTTGGAGGGCTACATTTATTATCGCTCTAACGATACCAGTGTCGCTTCTTACATCGTTTATTTATCTATATGCAACAGGTGATAGTATCAATATCATATCACTAAGTTCTTTGTCTATTGCTATTGGTATGGTTGTAGATGATGCTATTGTGGTGCTTGAAAATGTAACGAAGCATATCGAGCGGGGTAGCTCTCCTCGTGAGGCATCTATATATGGTACTAATGAAGTGTGGCTAGCAGTTATTGCAACAACATTAACAGTGCTTGCGGTGTTCTTACCTCTTACTATGCTTACTGGTATGGCAGGTATCATGTTTAAATCTTTAGGGTGGATTGTATCTATTGTAACTATCGTGTCTACTGTTGCGGCGGTGTCGCTTACCCCAATGTTAACAAGTCAGCTGCTTAGGTTTAAGGCTAAGAATGACTACAAGGGCGCTATGGCAATATTTAAACCTATCGATAAATCGCTTGATAAGTTAGATAATGGATATGGTCGTCTGCTGTTGTGGGCTATACATCATAAGGCTGTTGTTATTGTCTCGTCGTTACTTATATTTGTAGCATCTATATCGCTTATTGGTCTTGTGCCTACCGACTTTATGCCGATGCAAGATAACGGTATAATAGGTGCATCAGTTAAGCTTCAGCAAAATTTAAGTGTGGAAGAGACAGTAATCACAACACGTAAACTTGAGGCTCTAATAAAAGAGAAGTATCCTGAGGTGATAATTTCAACTACTGCCACTGGTAGCGATCCATCTGATACGTATAGCCAGATGAGTGAGAATGGATCATATATTATCAACCTAGTGTTGGCACTATCTCCTAAGTCTGATCGTGTTGATGGCATGGTAGATATTGCAGACCGTTTACGTGAAGATTTATCGCAGTTTCCTGAGGTTATACAATCTACTGTAACTCCTGGGTCTACCTCTTCAGAGCAGAAAGGACCACAAGGTGCTTCATTTATTAAGGTGAAAGTGTTTGGGCAAGATTTTGCCATTGCAGACAGATATGCACGTGAGCTTCGTGATAGTATTAAGCTTATTGAAAATACACGTGATGTGAAGCTTAGCCGTGACGATCTTCGCCCTGAATATGTTGTGAAGTTTAACCGTGAAAGGTTAGCATATTATGGGTTGAATACTGCCACCGTAGGAACATATGTGCGAAATAGAATACAGGGGCTTACCGCTTCAAAGTTTCGTGAAGATGGTGAGGAGTATGATATTGTTGTAAGGTATCAAAAGCAATTTAGAAGCTCTATATCTGATATAGAAAATATATTAATATACACTCCAAATGGTAACAGCATAAGGGTTAAAGATGTTGGTGAGGTGGTTGAGCAAGAGTCGCCTCCAACAATTGAGCGTGAAGATCGTCAGCGTTTAGTATCTGTTGTATCATCTTTATATGGTGGTGCACTTGGTGATGTGGCAGCTGATGTGAAAGAGCTAGTTGCTAGAATGGATGTTCCTGATGGGCTATTTGTTGAAGTGGGTGGTACAATCGAAGATCAAGAAGAGTCGCTTGTAGATATGACAATGTTACTTTTACTTATCATTATCATGGTATATATTGTTATGGCTACACAGTTTGAGTCGTTTAGTATGCCATTTATAATTATGTTTTCTCTGCCTTTTGCATTTACGGGGGTGTTTTTAGCACTCTTTATTACTAATACACCTCTTAGTTTGATTGCATTGATTGGATCTATAATGCTCGTGGGTATTGTTGTGAAAAATGGTATTGTTATAGTCGATTTCATGAACCTTTTGCGTGAGCGTGGGGTGTCAATTAGTGGCGCTGTTGTGCAGGCTGGGCGCTCACGTCTGCGTCCTGTTTTGATGACTACATTAACAACTGTTTTGGGTATGATACCGCTAGCTATGGCCGATGGTCAAGGCTCTGAGGCGTGGCAACCTATGGGTATAGCAGTAATTGGAGGACTAACATTCTCTACTATACTTACACTTATTGTGATACCTGTTATATATGTGGTATTTAGCTATACGAAGATCTATTTAGAGAACAGAAAAGTAATTAAAAGAATCAAAAGTTTAAAATAATGAAAAGTGTAATGATATTTCATGCACAGTCGTTAACCGAAGAGGTTATGAAGGTGCTCGATATTCTCGCAATCAGAGGGTATTCAAAGTGGGTTGATATGGTTGGCAGGGGCTCATTTACTGGTGAGCCACACCATGGTTCGCATACATGGCCTGCTCTTAATAGTGGTATAATGATAGTTTTAGAAGATGAGAGAGTTGCACCATTGTTTGCTCGTCTTAAAGAGCTTGATAGCCGAACAGAGATGCAGGGGTTACGTGCTTACTCTTGGACTATTGATGAGTGTTTGTAGTAGAGTGTTATTTGACAAAGGAGTGATGAGGCGTAAGCTTCATCACTCCTTTGTATTTAATAAGAGCGCCTATAAATTGCGAACTGCTACATCATTTTCAGGATTAGGACTCAGTCATATACTAGGGAGATTCGCAAAACGTTAAATATACTTATGTTCAACTATTTAGGGAGATTCTCAAAACCTTAAATATACTTATTTCAACTATTTAGGTATGGTTTTTATT